>JALZVB010000363.1 GCA_023300835.1 Saprospiraceae bacterium
TGTTACAGGAACCGTTATAAAAAACAAGAAAACCAGTGCTGAAAAAATCAGCTTATTTATAGTTCTAAATTCGTTATCCACTCTATCCATTTTGAATTAAATACGGTATTGGTAATTAATAAATTCCTTTGCCAAAATACGGTTCTTATTTATTACCTATTCCTAATGTTTTTTTAAGGTGAAAGATTGTCTTTTTGTTCCTAATCCAAGCCCAATTACATAATAATTAACTGATTATTTAGACATAAGCCATTTTTAGACTTATAAAAGGAGGAAAAGTCAACAACCTACATTGCTCCTTTCTTTTTCTTTTTCAATGCAAATAGCTCATCTCTGAATTGTGCAGCCGTAATAAAATCAAGGTCTTTGGCCGCTTTTTTCATTTTTCGCTCTGTTTCTAGAATCAACTTATCCAACTGATCTTTACTCATATAGGCGATTATCGGGTCTGCAGCAAGACTTGATTCTGTAGGTTCTATATAAGCCTTGGACTTATTGGCGCCTCTGATATCTAGGATTGAGTTTTTGGACATGATTTCTTCCCTGGTTTTCACCATCGTCTTTGGGGTAATACCGTGTTCCTCGTTGTAAGCCATCTGTATCGCACGACGTCTATTGGTCTCATCTATAGTGTATTGCATACTCTTGGTCATCTTATCCGCATAGAAAATAACCAGTCCATTAGAGTTTCTGGCTGCTCTACCTGCTGTCTGGGTGAGTGACTTATTGTTTCTCAGGAATCCTTCTTTGTCTGCATCTATTACGGCTACCAGTGATACTTCTGGAAGATCCAATCCCTCTCTCAATAAGTTAACCCCTACAAGTACATCAAATTCTCCCAATCTCAAATCCCGTATGATCTCTACCCTATCCAAAGTATCAACCTCTGAGTGAATATATCTCACCTTAATAGATAGCTTGGTCAGGTACTTGGTCAGTTCTTCAGCCATCCGCTTAGTCAAGGTCGTGATGAGTACCCTTTCATTAGCCTTGATTCTGAGATGAATTTCTTCTAGCAGATCATCTATCTGATTGATACTTGGTCTTACCTCTATAGGGGGATCGAGAAGGCCTGTAGGTCTCACGACTTGTTCTACAATGACGCCTTCCGTTTCTTCTAGTTCGTAATCACCTGGTGTCGCACTGACATATATGACTTGATTAATAAGCGTATCAAATTCTGTAAAATTTAATGGTCTATTATCTATTGCACTAGGAAGCCTGAACCCAAAGTTCACAAGATTAAGTTTCCTAGCTCTGTCCCCTCCCCACATACCTCTCACTTGTGGCAATGTAACATGGCTCTCATCTATAATCATGAGATAATCATCAGGAAAATAATCTAGTAGACAGAATGGCCTAGTCCCTGGAATCCTTCCATCAAAAAATCTAGAGTAGTTCTCAATTCCATTACAATAACCCAACTCTCTTATCATTTCCAGATCAAAAGTCGTTCTCTCACGTATCCGTTGAGCTTCTATAAATCGACCTTCTCGCTCAAAGAATTTTTCATGGGTATATAATTCGTCTTCTATCTCCTTGATTATCTCATTGAATCTTGCTCTTGGGGCAATGTAAAGGTTAGCAGGAAATATGGCAGCATCATCTAGAAATCCTATCCGTTTACCTGTTTCAGTTTCCAGCTGTTCTATAGTGTCTATTTCGTCACCGAAAAAAGTAATGCGATACCCATAATCTACATACGGCAAATTAACATCTATCGTATCTCCTCTTACACGAAAAGTACTTCTCTTGAAATCCACTTCTGTTCTAGAGTATAATATGGCGACCAATTTGTAGAGAAACTGATTTCTAGAAAACGTCTGTCCTTTTGTAATTCTTATAATCCCATCTGTGTAATCATCAGGGTTACCCATTCCAAAAATACACGAGACAGAAGCTACGATAATAATATCTCGTCTTCCTGACAATAGATTGGAAGTCGCTCTCAATCTGAGTTTGTCTATCTCCTCATTAATCAACAAATCCTTTTCTATATATGTATCACTTCCTGAGATATAAGCCTCTGGTTGGTAATAGTCATAGTAAGAAACAAAGTACTCGACGGCGTTATCAGGAAAGAAATCTCTGAATTCTCCATATAGCTGCGCCGTAAGCGTCTTGTTATGTGATAGCACCAGTGTAGGTCTATTAAGTTCTTTGATGACATTGGCCACCGTAAATGTCTTACCTGAACCCGTTACGCCTAGTAGAACTTGACTCTTCTCCTTGTCATGTACCCCTTCTAGTAAACTCTTAATTGCTGTAGGTTGGTCACCCGTAGGTACATAATTTGATTCTAATTTAAATGCCATTGAAACGAAGATAAGGACTATTACCAAATAGTGATACAGTTTGTTTTGGCGTCAAAAACCTATAATGCGACTAGAATTGTCGTCAATTACATAAAAAGCGACCCAACTATATTGATATCTTGTTCTCACAATAACAGTTACGGCTTCATTTTGTATTTTTAAATACAAAAAAAACATTAGTAATGAAACAGCTCATCTTACTCTTCGCCCTATTTTTTCTAGTTTTTTAATCGGTCAGAACATGTATGTCCAAGACCCACAAGAGTGGTGGTCAGGTGGCCCAGGATATATAGAAAACCTAGAAATTGATATTCAACCCATCGGTACTCATGCCGAAATTGCTTTAACATTTGATGTAGCGACAGATGAAGATTTTTTCAATCCAGAGAGTCAGCTAGAATTTGTGTTTGAATTTCCAATGCCTAATGATGTTGTATTCAATGACTCTTGGTTATGGATAGAAGAATATGTTTCTGAAGGGGTTATATATGAAAAAAATGATGGAACACAGATATATGAAGGTATTGTAAGCCGTAGACAAGATCCTTCTATATTGACAAAGAGCTCAAAAGATAATTATAACCTCAAAATTTATCCCCTATTTGCGGATAGTACAAGGAAGGTCAAAATATCTTACATACAACCTTTTTATTATGAAGGTCAACAAGCGCTTATTAACTTACCTAATGAGATTTTCAGTTCTTCATTTAGGGAAATAGAAAGTGTTAACTTGAATATTAAAAACTCAAATGAGTGGGGACACGATAGGATATCACATCCCAATATCGAATACGTAACAACTCAAGATGGAATTGACAAGTACATTATAAATGCGCTAGATACAAGATCAACGGACATTGTAAGTTTTACGTCACAGGACATTTCTGTTCCGTATTACTTTAGCACTTATGAACAAGATGGAGATCAGTATTTTCAGATGGCTATATTTCAAAACAGATTTGACATTGAGCGACCTGCTCAGAATCTTCTTTTTGTATTGGATTATCAGTCAGGATACTCTACAATTGGTATTGATGCCTTACTTAATACGTTAGAAGGAAGACTTAAAAACGAATTGACAGCGGATGATAATTTCAACATTTGTTTTCAAGATTTCAGAACAACCTTTTCATCTGATACCTGGTTATCCGCTACTCAAGAAAATATAGAAATGGCTATTGCTGCAGTACGTGATGGCGGGATGGATGAATACACAAGCCTTGTCAGTACTATACCAGCGGCTGTTGACTTTGTCAGTATGAATGATAAGAATGCCGAGATAATCTTAATTAGTAATGACAGAGATTTTGATGACACAGGTCGTATTAATGATTTTATAGAAGAGCTAGAATCATTCTATGACACTATGGATGAAGAGATAACAATTTCTATACTTGATTATTCAGATCTATATCGCAGAACCCACTGGGTCAACGGTATCGTATATGAAGGTAATGGATACATCTATAGTAGATTAGCCAATCTATTTTATGGGTTATATACACCTCTTGATCAGGCCAGTGAATTGGGCTCAGAATTATACAACACTATACTCGGTACGACATTTAATATCAATGCATTTGACATAGATCTAGATCCTACTAATGGCCTTATTTACGATGACTATTTTAATTTTTCTAATACCAATAACCTGAGTCTTAATCAACCCATAATTGGTACAGGAAAATACCTGGGTAGTTTCCCATTTACATTTGACTTAAAAGCAAAAATTGGTAATGACGTCTTATCTCAAGAATATACTATCACTGAAGACAACAGTAGTAATGAAAGTTTTACCCCTACCATCTGGGCGGCTCAGTACTTACTCGATAATGAGTTTGATAATGATCCGAATATCATAAATGATGTTATAGAACTCAGCATGGACGAACGTCTGCTATGTTTCAGAACAATATTCTTAAGTTTAGAAGAAGGATTTGTACCTAATGACGATCCAGATTTTGATAATGAAGGCGGTCCTGTTACAGTTTCTAATGATGAAATAAATGAGGTAAACATTACTGTATACCCTAATCCATTTATAGAAAAACTCAGTATTCAACTGCCATTATCTATTGATACAGAAGACCTCAGTGTAGAACTTATTAATTCAGAAGGCAGATTGATAAGAACAATAAATGTGACAGAATCACATAGTGACGCGGGTACAATATTAGAATGGAAAAATGACAGTAATTTATTATCTGGTTTATACACCATCCGTATCATTACAAAAGACAACATCTACCAAGAAAAAGTAATCCATATTTCGAAATAAAAAAATCAGATCGATCAGAACCATATTGCGGGGAACATTATAAGACAAGAGAAAAATAATGTTCCTTTGCAATATGAATCGATTAAACTACAAGGAATACGGATCTGGTGAACCCATAATAATTCTACATGGCTTATTAGGTATGTTAGACAATTGGCACACCTTTGCCAAAGCCCTGGCTCAAAACTATTGGGTAATATCTATTGACCAGAGGAATCATGGTCGTTCGTTTCATTCTACAGAATTTGATTATAAACTACTCGCTGAAGACTTAAAAGACTTCATGGAGGAACAACATATTCCCCGTGCAGTATTGTTAGGACATTCTATGGGTGGTAAAACGGTGATGCAGTTCTTAACCCAACACGAGGAAATGGTATCTAAAGCCATCATTGTAGACATCGCTCCTGATGGAACAACAGGAACACATAAGCCCATTTTTGATGCACTCAGATCCGTAAATGTTGAATCCGTTGCAAACAGAAAAGAAGTCCAAGAAAGTCTAATGAAAGAAATAGGCACGTTATCAACCGTCCAGTTTCTGATGAAAAACCTAACCCTTAATAAAGAGACTGGGACATATCAATGGAAAGCCAATCTAGATGCCCTATGGGAAAATTACGACAATATCATGTCCCCTATCCAATCAGACTATCCATGTGAAACCGATACCCTGTTTATAGCCGGTGAAAAATCAAACTACATAAAAGAAAGCGACCTAGAATCGATAACTAAACTATTCCCAAACCATAAGATGGAAACTATTTCCGATGCAGGGCATTGGATTCATGCTGAGCAACCTAAGAGGTTGTTGGAGGTAGTGGAAGGATTTGTAAAGACATAAACCAAAATTATATATATTGTATTGATTTGAAGTCAGAGACAGCAAAAGCGTGAGATCAAATGTAAGTTAAAAAGGAGAGCCAAAATTAAGTCTCGCTTTATAG
>JALZVB010000364.1 GCA_023300835.1 Saprospiraceae bacterium
ATAATAATGGTAGTTATCAATTTACAGGCTTAGCAGAAGGGCAGTATTTTATAGAATTCATGCCACCATCTTCGTTACCTACATCATCTACAGGTTCAAATGGAGACGATGGGATAGACAATAACGATAATGGAACTCAAGTTGACATCAATGGAGATGGAACAACAAACGGAGTTATTAGAACGGAATCAATAAACTTAGTAGCCGGACAAGAACCAACAGGAGAGACAGGTGTACATGGGAACAAAGATATGGGTGGTGACTCTAATGGAGACATGACAATAGATTTTGGATTAGTACCGATACCAGAAACCCCTGTAGAAATATTTGATTTAGCTATCAAAAAGGAACTTGATGATCATATAGATATGAATAATAATGGATTTAGTAATCCAGGTGATGACTATATTTTTAAAATAACATTGTATAATCAAGGAGATGTTGCAGCAAGTAATGTTGAGGTTATGGATCATATGCCTATAGGAATGACATTGAGCAGTAGTGATTCTAACGGCTGGATACCATCAACAGGAAATACTGTAACGAAAACGGTTTCTACATTAGCTGCAGGCGAATCCATAGAATTATTTATTCGTGTAAATGTGTCCTCGAGTTATGTAGGTAACTCTATAGAAAACATAGTAGAGATCTCAGATGATGGTTCTGGAACAGGTGGTATAAGTTTAGATATTGACAGTACGCCTGATGATAACCCACTAGATGATACGATAGGAACAGATAATGTTATTGATAATAGTAACGGTGATGAAGATGATCATGATCCTGAATTATTGGTATTTGACTTATATTCAGACTTGTCAGTGGAAAAGAATCTAAGTTCAGGTCAAAACACTGTTTTTGAACCAGGTGATCTAGTTGGATATAATATACTAGTAACTAATAGAGGAATGATAACTGTTAACAACATAGTCTTGAGAGATTATATACCAACAGGATTGAGCTTCATTCCGCAGAATAATTCTGCTTGGCAGATGATAGGCACTAATGCTGAAGCGACATTAAGTGTTCAGAACGGATTATTACCTGCAGGTGGATTGCCACCAGGCAGTTCTGAAAGTATAATGATTGTAATGTCTGTTAATGCCAATGTTGCACCAGGAACGACAATTGATAATGAAGCTGAAGTGATGACACATACGAATATGTCTGGTTTGGATATAGACGATACAGTATCAACAAATGATAATGATACAGAAAGCATTCAGACGGCTGCAACAGATATGGGTATACAGAAAATTGCAAACCAAGTTCAAGGTATCGAACCAGGTGATTTTGTAAGTTATACAATTACAGTTACAAACCATGGCACATCAACAATCGAAAGTGTTTACATTACAGATAGCTATCCTACATACTTAACGTTGGCGGACGCTAGTTGGTTAGAGGGACCTATAGCTAATACAGCAACCTTAACTGATATGATAAATCTAGCACCTGGAGCTAGTAAACAATACCAGATAAGATTTCAGCTAAGTATGTATACACCAGGAATGGTGCTTACAAACAAGGCAAGTATTACCATGCTATTCGATGGAAACGGAGATCAGATGCAGGATGAGAACCCTTCTAACAATATGGACGACGCTGATATTAGAGTAGCTAATACTTTGACCTATGATATAGAACTAGATAAACGTACAAGTAGTAATACACCTTTCCCTCATACTTTTGGTAGTATAGTAGAGTTTGAAGTAGTTGTTACAAATGCGAGTAATGCTCCTGTCAATAATATTATGATAGAAGATGTGTTAGGCAATGGCTATCAATTTATAGATGGACAAAATCCGGGTTGGAATTTTGTTCCAGGTACAGCAAGCACATATAGATATAACATTGCTGGAACAACGCCTATGAATACTCAAGTCATAGTACCGATGGTTGTGAGGATAAAATCTGACGGTGTTTATAATAATAGTGCTGAGATAATGACCGCTACTACTGCATCTGGCACACCATTGTTTGATATTGACTCTACACCAGGAAATAATATGATGGAAGAAGATGATGCTGACACAGTAGAGTTACTGCCTATGGCTCCAATGGGTGCAATAGGAGATAGAGTATGGAAAGATGTCGATGGAGATGGCATCCAATCCGCGTTTGAACAAAACTTAAATGTGGCAGACGTAAAAGTAGCTTTGTATAATAGTGGAGGAAACTTAATCGCTATTGATTTTACAGATGCAAATGGACATTATATGTTTATGGATTTATTTGCTGGACAATATTACGTACAAGTAGATGTGCCAGAAGGATGCGAATTATCAGGAGCATTTATGGGTAACAATGTAAATCTAGACAGTGACATTGATCACTCTAATGGACCTAACACTTCACCTATTATAAATCTTGGTGTCAATGAGATAGATCGTAGTATTGATATAGGTTTATTTACATGTATAGAACTAGGCGATATGGTCTGGTTTGACAGCAACAACAATAATGTTTATGACACTTTTGAAGGAGGTATAAACGGTGTGCCAGTAAAAGTGTACAAGTATGTAAATGGACAACCGATATTAATAGCAGAAACATTGACAAAGCACAAGCCAGGGACAGCTTCAGATGATGGGTATTGGAAAGTATGTGTAGCGCCAGGAGACTACTATGTAGAATATGGCGCTTCAGAAACAATGCGATCAGTAGTTCCAGGAATAGGCGGCATAAATAATGATAGCAATATAACAGGTGCTAATGGGACAAATACAACTTCCCGTTTTACAATAAGAGGCGGCAGCCATAGATGTGATGTAGATGCAGGATTTAGATTATCTAGCTTTGCAAGAAGTCAAGAGATTGAATTTTCAGTAGCAGCGCAGACTGGAGGTTTGTTGATAACTAAGCTAGAAGGGTTATATAAAATGACCTACAATGAGATAAGTTGGTCAGCAATACATGAAGGAGAAGCGGCACATTATGTGATAGAAAAAATGGGCAAGAATGGAAAATATGTAAGTATAGGCAAAATATTATCTAGCGGGACTGACCTAGAAGAAGTGGTTTATACTTATCAAGATTACGATTACAATGCTGGCAATAACAAGTACAGAGTTCTTATCGTTGATGATTTAGATACTTCAATACAAATAGGTGAACATGAAGTGCGAGTGCCATTGAGAAATAATGCAAGCGTTGTCAAGTTGTACCCTACAGTGACATCGGGCGATGTTAATTTACAAGTAGAAACTCAAGAAGCTACAAGAGTAATAGCGTCAATATTTACAATGAGTGGAGAACGTATAAAAGTAAAAGAAGTAGATAGCTATGTAGATGGTGTAGAGATTTTCACAATAGAAACCTCAACATTAGCTCCAGGCTTGTATAATGTTAGAGTAATGATAGGTAATGAGATTATAAACAAAAAGTTGATTAAAGTTTATAACTAGAATAATTGTTTTTTTATAAAATAAAAAAACATATAATTTTAAGAAACCCTTTTTCTCAGTTAGAAAAAGGGTTTTTTATATATAAACAAGCACAATCTTCCAACCAATATTGGAATTGAATCTAATGTGTCTAATAATCAAGTAGTAATCATTATTGAGTTGATAATCTTTGTTATAGACCCTTGTTAAATGTGGTACACCTCGGTATGTGGAGGTATCAGTAATTGATATTCTGGTGGATGTTTAAACACTAGCATTTATATAAAGATAAAACCTTGTAAAAGTGACCCCATTGCTGCTGCGAACCCGATTAGATGTAACATTAACAACAAGAAAGATGACCCAGCAAATGAGAGTTTATGAATCTATAGCAATGAATTACCAAAGTGCGCCAGAGTTTAAGTCATATCAATTTACCTTTAAGATGCCGTATAAGATTTTAAAGAGAATTTGTTTAGATTAAGGCGAAAAACGCAGGTATAGCCGAGCTATGACGAGTATTTTCAACGCAGAGATGAGCAAATTCTATTAAAATATGTGCGGCATTCTGAAGGCTTGTATGGTTTATTCCTCTCTTCGTCCCAGTATCCAGCCAATAACACCACCTACTAATGAGCCACTGATAATATTTCCAAGAACATCAGATATCGCCACTTCCCATCCGATGTGATTGAGCATAGAAATGCTGTAAGTAGAATTAGTTAGTCCGACTATTGTAAGTATAAGTGCTCCGACAAGTGCACCTTTTTTGAAGGTTTTGGTTTCAGCCCAGCTGTTGTAAATAATGACCAATAATAATGATGAAAAGAAGCATGATAGGACGAGTGCCAACATATCAGGATGTTCCTTTGTTAATCCAGCATATTGGGTAGTATGTGACAACTGATAACTGTCCAATAGTAAACCCCAGATCAACCAACCTGAAAAAAACATAACCACAAGACCTGCCAAACAAGCGAGTATTATTTTTCCTATTTTCATAACATATGGTTTTATTTAACCAAAGTAAGAAATTAACGGGAAACGAGATAGTGGGTTGATCAGATTGTAAGGAGGTTAGTTTAATATTCTCTTTCGTATTTAGGATTTAGAATCCATTTACTCCAAGATTTGTCGTAACCGTGAACTTTGTAAGTGATATTATTGGAATTATCTACAACCGTATTTCCTTGATTGGTCCATTCAAAGATACTTCCATATAGATTTTTGACATTAGTATAACCATTGGCCAATAATTTTTCTCCTATCTTTTCACTACGTACACCTATCGAGCAATAGACAACTATAGGTTGGTTATAATCAATTGAGTCAAGAATCGTCATATTGGGTTTTTTATATCCCATGTGTAGAGCACCTGGTATGTGACTGAGCTGATATTCTTTTTCCTTTCTGGTATCTAGTAAAATATAATCTCCGATATTTTCAGATAGTTCATTTACACTTATTACTGGAACAGAATAGTTAATATAAGAATTTACGACTTCATCAAACTGTTTGTCTTCGCAACTTATTGATTGCGAATAGTTAGTAGTTGCTTGTGATACGGCTTGCGTATTAGCTATAAGTAACAGGCAGAATAACGGAAAGAGAACTATCTTTTTCATATTATAGAAGTAATGATTTCAATGTTCAGAAAGTTGTTGATAATGATTGTTATGAGAAAATTAATACTCTATTATCGTTGCAAAATCATTGATAAACTTGACCGCTAGTATCAAGATCTAAGCATTTCTCAATGTTAGTCATCTTTTAGAAGACCATCTACAACAATACGTTCTTCTCTGTTAGCTAGTTCCCAGATGACATGTAGAAAGTGTTTACCTACTTTTTCCATTTTATCAAATTGTATTTTCTCTACGGTATCACTCGTTCTGTGGTAATCTTCATGAACGCCGCTGAAAAAGAAAATAGCTGGAATACCTTTTTTAGCAAAATTATAGTGGTCAGATCTGAAATAGTATCTATTGGGATCTTTAGCATCATTGTATTTGTAATCCAGTGTTATCTGCGAGTATTTTTGATTTTGTTCTTCGTTAATTTTATGTAAGTCTGTGCTCAGTCTATCAGATCCGATAACGTAAATGTAGTTTGGGTCGTTAGCATATTTTTTATCTGATCTTCCGACCATATCTATGTTGACATTGGCAACAGTATTTTCTAGCGGAAATAGTGGAAATTCAGAATAATATTCAGAACCTAGTAGACCCTTTTCTTCCCCTGTTACGAGTAAGAAGAGAATACTTCTACGCGGGCCATTTCCTTCTGCTTTGGCTTTTACCATAGCTTGTGCAAGTTCGAGAACGGTACTTGTTCCAGAACCATTGTCATCAGCACCATTAAATATGTCTTGGCCTCTTTTCCCAAGGTGATCATAATGAGCAGATACGACTACCAACTCTTCTTTCTTATCGCTTCCTTCTAGGTAGCCTAGCACATTATAGCCTGACAAAACATCGATATCTCTATCTAATGTTATTTTTAATTCTGGTTTTAGTTTTACTTTCTTGGACTTCCCCTTTTTAGTGTTTTTCTTTCGCCATTTTTTAATCTTCTTGGCATTGTTTCCTATGATTTCCTTGGCCATAGTAGTTGAGATATACATATGGCTGGCATAGGGATTGAGACTCTGACCATCACCTAATTCTAGACCAGGGGACATAAGAAACTTTCTGTTTTCTCCTAGAAACTTCTTTATGTCATTTTCTATAATAAGGACAAGTTTAGCACCTTTAGCATTAGCTAGTTCTAGTTTTCTGTTAGGGTTTTCACTCCATGCTGACGGTGTTTTGGCACCTGTTACATAAGATATACTATCCTGATTATAAGGCTCTCCATTATTAATCATAATGACTTTACCTTCAACGTTTTTTCCTTTATAATCACTGTATTTGGGATCATCTATCCCGTATCCTAGGAAGAGAACTTCTTCAGGAAAGAATGTCATATCTTCTGTCATACTTGCAAATGAGAGATAATCCCACAAGTGACGGTAGTCTTTATTGTTTATCGCTACAGAATTTTCTTTCCATTGGGTTCTATTGAAAGCTACTTCTTGATAATAATTCCCCTTAGCTCCTATTGGAGGTAGTCCCAGTGTTTTGAAATGATTGGCAATATAAGTAGCTGCCATTTCATTTCCCTTGGTACCAGTTTCTCTACCTTCATACTCGTCTGATGCTATGATAGAGAGGTGTTTATATAAATCTTCACTCGTAATGGACTCGGCAATATTATATGAAGCGTCAGTGCTATCTTTGATAACTGATGTTGATGCGTCAGGAATTGTAACGGATGATACATATTGTCCATAGGACAATTCAGTTATGCCAACAAGAACTAGGAGTATAAGTTTGTACATAGAGAAAGAACCTTTTTCGTTCAAAAAATCAAAGCAATAAAATTTTAACTAGCACCCAATAGGCATCTTGTTAACCCTTCTTTCATGTCTACCTGATTCAAAATTCGTGCTTAAAAATATTTTCAATAGCGAAACGGCCTTTCTTTTGGATATAAATCTTGCAGGAATACAAATAATGTTGGCATTATTGTGTAGTCGAGCAAGTTCGGCGATGTCTTTTTCCCAGCATATTGCCGCTCTTACATGCTGATGTTTGTTAGCAGAAATGGCTACACCATTGGCGCTACCACAGATAAGTATACCCATTTCTACGTCGTCACTACCTACTGCCTTGGCAACGGGATGTGCAAAATCTGGATAATCTACAGAATCTGATGAATTTGTCCCATAGTTTACATAATCATGACCCCATTCCTCTAATTTCTCTATTAGATGGGTCTTGTAATCATATCCAGCATGATCTGAGCCAATGGCAATTTTCATATATTTATTTTCTCATTTTAGAGATGTCGTACTGACCTAGATCTCCTTTTATTTTATTAGAAAAATCTTTATCTAACCTTTCTGCGAGACTCAATATTTCTCGGACACCTCTGATACTGTACATATAATTCTGCTTAAAGCTCTCGTAATCATTATCATCTAATGAATCGAAGAAAGTAAGTTTTTGTCGCGTTTCTTCAGCGAGAATACCTAAGTGCTTTTGAGCCTCGTCTTTGTTACTTGTACCCATTAGTATTTCTATAAATGGAACAACACTATCATCATAAGCAAAATTAAAGTGTGGAAATGCTTCAAAGAATTTCTTTGCCAATTCAGCAGCTTTGTCATTTTTACCTTCTTTCAACAATTGTTCTGAAACTCGCATCATGATTATTTTCATGGCTTGTATCTCAGCAGCATAACTTTCATCAATAAAAGTCTCTTGGGTATCAAAATTACCCCAAGTCCATTTATTCATAATGTTATCATAAGCTTTGTCTGAGTCAACACGTCCACTTCCGTATATCGACAAGCCTCTTGTACTAGGCGTCTTTACTGGTATAAGTTTAAGACCAAGACCTTCCATCTGCATGTAATCATTAAGTCCTAGAAGTTTATCGTTTTTGCATGTTACTGCAAAGTATATAGGTCTATCATAGATGTTGGATGCAATGACATCCATTACCGCCAATTGATCTTTAATAATATAACCAGGATTCTCTGGAAACTTGATATTGATACGTGGCGTAAATGAAGCTGTATCTGCTAGAGTTATTAAGCCATTCTTGAGCATTCTGTTAGGGTCTATAGGTATGTATAGATTCCTTGTTCGCATGATCGTCTGGTCTTGATCTTGAGAAGCAATGAATGCCAGTTCAGTAAAGATGTCAATAGGTTGATCTGTTTTTCCACCGGGTTGACTCGGGTTATAGAAGAATACTTGGTTACGGTTGTTTCCTCTATAACCCTCTGTAGGAATAGAAAGTTTAAGTGGAGCAGAGTCGTTGACCTTACGACGTAATTTCTCTATGTACCAATCTACAGCGATCAGACTGAGGTTGACAACCCTAACATCACGTCTTATGTTTTCTACTTCTTGGGCATACCATAGTGGGTATGTATCATTATCTCCATAAGTGAAAATGATGGCATTTTCATCTACTGAATTTAGAAAGTTAGAAGCATAATCTCTAGAAGCATAATGGCCTAATCTACTGTGATCATCATAATTCTGAAAACCCATAATTGCTGGTGCCGATAATGCTAATATTCCTGCTGCTAATGGTGCTATAGAACCACTGAGTTTGAATTTTTCGCGCATCATTTCAGCAAGAGCAGGTACAGCTAAGCCTATCCATATACAGAATGTAAAGAATGAGCCGGCAAGTACATAATCCCTTTCTCTGGGTTCATTAGGAGGCTGGTTTGAATATAAAATTATACCTAATCCCGTAATTAAAAATAGCATAAGGATGGCGAGGAATTCTTTAGGCCTGGTTCTGAGATGATAGAACAATCCTATCAACCCAAATATAAGCGGAAGGAAATAATACTTGTTAGTTCCTTTATGTGCCTTCATGGTATCCGTAATCTGACTCATATT
>JALZVB010000365.1 GCA_023300835.1 Saprospiraceae bacterium
TTTTCTAGTGGATGGGGTTTTTCGCTGTCAGATATGGTAGGTAATGTACTAGGCACCAGTTTGTATGTTTTGCAAGATTACTATTGGAACGATCAGAAATTCCGTCTCAAGATGTCATATAGTCCTATTAATTACTCACAGTTACCTATAACAAGTGCTACTGGTACTGCTCAAAGTTCATTGCACAACCGGGCTGATGAGCTGTATGGAAGTAGATTAGAACGATTTATCAAAGATTATAATGGACAGACAATCTGGATTTCTGCCAATCTATCTGCGCTTACTGGCATAGAAGCTATTCCTGATTGGATGGCATTATCATTAGGTTACAGTGGGAACAATATGTTTGGTGGATATGAGAATAGCTGGAGTGAAGGCAGTGAAATCTACAATGTAGACAATAGTCTGTACCCCAGAAGTCCACAGTTTATATTGGCCTTGGATTATGACCTGACCAGCATTGAGACCAACAACAAAGTATTCAAAAGCTTATCGCGAATACTCAATATATTTAAGTTTCCAGCTCCAGGCGTATCTTATACACATGGGGAAGGCATACAATTCCATTTGCTGTTTTTGAATTAATCGACCTTTTGCGGAAGCTATAATTCTAGACGGTTCAGAGTTGGCGCATTATCTTTAAGCCCATAGTAAATGACCACTTATACATGAAAAAAGTACTGGTTACCAATTATGTCCATCCTATTTTGTTAACTGGCCTAGAGAAACTGGGCTATGCAGTTGTCTACGATAAAGATTATGACCCGTTAAATCTAGATGTCGACCTACCCGAACTTGCAGGAATTGTTATCAACACTAAAATAAAAATGACTGCTGAGCGGATAGATAATTCTCCGAAGCTAGAATTTATAGCTCGCCTGGGCTCAGGTCTAGAGATTATTGATGTTTCTTATGCTGAGAGCAAGGGTATCCAAGTTATCAATTCGCCAGAAGGTAATAGAAATGCGGTTGCTGAACATGCCCTGGGTATGCTGCTGTGTCTAGCCAATAATATAAAACAAGGAGATAGAGAGGTAAGGTCAAAGGTCTGGAATAGAGAGTCTAATAGAGGATTTGAGCTAGAAGGAAAGACAATAGGAATCGTAGGAATGGGCAATACGGGGCAAGCATTTGCACGTAAACTGTCAGGTTGGGCACTTGAGCTTATATATAACGACCCCTATCTATTGGATAAACCAAAAGATTTATTCAATATTGAGTCAGTTAACATCACGCAACTACAACAACGAGCAGATATTATAAGCTTTCATGTGCCCTTGACTATGGAAACTCAAGGAATGGTAAATAACGAGTTTATCAAAGCATGTAAGCCAGGTGTAATTATTATCAATACCTCTAGAGGAAAGGTAATAGATACAGCTGCATTGGTGTCTGCAATAGAAACTGGCATAGTGACAGGCGCCTGTCTCGATGTCTACGAAAACGAAAAACCACATACCTTCTCTACGGAAGAAGATCACTTGTATAATAGAATGTATGCTTTGTCTCAGGTAGTATTGAGCCCTCATGTAGCAGGCTGGACACATGAGTCATTGCAGAAAATTGCTGAAGTCTTATTAGACAAGATATCTGCGCCTAAAAGTAAGCGTAATGTCTAGATTAAGACTTGTTAATATTTAAATTTTGTGAGACTTTAAATATTCGTTAACATTGTGGTCTTTACCTTATGGGTAAACCAATTTTTTTAAACAAAAAAAAGCTAACAAATGGTGAGACATATTACGCTTTTCATTTTATGTATTTTATTCACATCCGTAGCTATTGCGCAGACGACCATACAAGGTAAGGTCACTGACGGTGGTGATGGAATGGGTATTATTGCAGGAACCGTCGCATTGTACAAGAACGACGTATTAATTACAGGGACAGATACTGATTTTGACGGGAACTACTCGTTTTCTGATGTAGATCCAGGAGCCTATGATGTGGAAATATCCTATATAGGGTATCAATCACAGAGAACCGCTGGCGTTATTGCCAAAGAAGGAAAGGTAACCCTAGTAGATTTTGTACTATCAGAAGGGGTAGTCTTAGAGACTGCCGTTATTACAGGCTACAAAGTGCCTCTAATAGAATTTGATAATACAACTCAGGGTAACACCTTATCCAGAGAAAGTATTGAAGCATTGCCAACTAAAAACATTGGAGCAATTGCTGCAACATCTGCAGGTGTAACTAGAGATAGAAATGGAGATATCTCAGTAAGAGGCGCCAGAACAGATGCAACATACTACTATATTGATGGTATACGTGTTAATGCCGCTAGTGCTGCAAATATGATTCCTCAGGCTCAGATAGAGCAATTACAAATCATCACAGGTGGAATCGAAGCCCGATATGGTGATGTAACAGGAGGTGTAATATCTATTACATCTAGAGGACCTTCTAATCGTTTCTCTGGAGGAATAGAAGCTGAAACAAGTGAAAAACTTGACGCATTTGGTTACAACCTATTCAATGGTAACCTCAGTGGACCTATTCTTAAAAACAGCGAAGGAAATTCAATTCTTGGTTTTAGATTATTCGGTCAATACAGACATATTGGCGATGCAAATCCTTCTGCCATAGGAACTTATAGAGCCAGTGCTGAAACAATTGCTAGTCTAGAATCTAATGCACTTAGAAGTCTTAACGGTGTAGATTTTGCATCAGGTCAATTTTTGACGAATGATGACATAGGTGACCCGATAGGAGCTAATCCTAACAACTCACTCGAAAACATTAACTTAGGTGTTAGATTAGATGCTAAAATAAGCGATGCTATAGATTTAACTTTTTCTGGAAACATTATTGAAAGAACGAGACAGTTTGACGTCGGTAGAGCATGGGCACTTTTGAACTGGAATAATAATCCATTTGAATATGAAGATGGCCTCAGAGCTAATGTTAGATTCAGACATAAATTGGGTAGACAGAATATTGATGCTGGTGACAAAGAATCTCTTTCTCCGATCAGAAATGCATCTTATATGTTACAGTTTGGTTACGAAAAAAGAGAAACCCTAAGAGAAGACACGAGACACCAAGATAACTTATTTAACTATGGTTATTATGGCAATCAAACCAGACAATGGAATCCAGTTGCAAGTCAGGTTACTGACACAGAGATTTGGACTGCACCAACACAACAAGTTGGTATTCAAGAGTGGGCGCACCAAGGTTATGCACCACTAGATGGAGAATTTGCTGTTGACCCTAATATTAATCCTGTATTAGCGCAATATAATAGTCTTAATGGCTTTAATGATGTCACATTTAATAACATATTCGGTATTTTCAACAATGTAGGTTCTGTGTATAATACCTTCAGAAAAACAGAAGAAGACAGATATACGATTAACGTAAACAGTGGATTTGACTTCTTACCAGGAGGATCTGATAAGGGTAAACACAATATTCAATTCGGTTTTACTTACGAGCAGAGAATTGTACGTAGGTACGAAATAGATCCAAGAGAATTGTGGACAGCAGCCAGAAACAACGCTAATACACATTTGACTTCAGTAGATACAACTAATGTAATAGGAGAATTTATTGACCCTACAACTGGCTTAACTTTCGAACAATATGCTCCGCTTAACCAAGAAGACCAATTTGCGAGCAGTGAGTTTTTTAGAAACGTAAGAAATTTAACAGGAACGTCTACTGGCGAATATGTAAATATCGATGGACTTAGTCCGCAGGACTTGAGTTTGGACTTATTCTCACCATTAGAAATATTGTCTGATGACAACCTAGATATTAACTATTACGGATATGACTTTAAAGGTAACAAGATCCCTACTAGTACAACATTTGACGATTTTTTCACTCAGCTTGATGGCGACGGAAAGAGAACTTTTAATATTGCGCCTTTCCAACCCAACTATATAGCTGGATTCATACAAGATAAATTCACATTCAAGGATATTATATTCAGAGTAGGTGTGAGACTAGATTATTATGATGCCAATACCAAGGTGTTAATAGATCCTTACTCACTTTATGACATAGAATCTGCAAGTCAATTTTTTGCAAACAACGAAGACCTTTCTAAACCCAGTTCTGTAGGTGATGATTATAAAGTCTATGTTGCCAGTGAAGAGTCTACAACTGTTGTGGCTTATAGAGATGGCGACACATGGTTCAAGCCAGACGGAACAGCTATAGATGGAAATTTGTTATTCGGTGGAGGGCAAGTTTTTCCTTCTTACACTGAGAAAGACAACCAGAAAAGAAACATACAGTTTTTTAACCCAGAAGAGAACGAACAATTTGATACAAACCTTTCTTTCCAGGATTACGATCCTCAATTAAATGTAATGCCTAGATTGGCATTTTCATTTCCTATATCTGAGGATGCTGGATTCTTTGCACATTACGATGTTCTTGTTCAGAGACCTCCTTCTACAGTAGCAAATCCAGCTGGAATAGGTTCGCCTTTACATTATTATTTCTTTGAAGGAAGAAGACAAGATAATATATATAACGGATCAGGAGGTTTATATGCTAACTCTGACCTTAGGCCAGAGAAAACAATAGATTATGAAGTCGGTTTCCAACAAAAAATCTCTAACTCATCAGCGGTTAAGATTTCTGCTTACTACAGGGAGTTGAGAGATATGATACAGAGAAGATTCTACACATTTGTACC
>JALZVB010000366.1 GCA_023300835.1 Saprospiraceae bacterium
AAACTGTCCAGGGGTGACGGGTAGGAAAACTTATGGGACACAGTGAGCTAAAGCATCTATGAGCGCTTCATTATCATGAATTCTAAGATCATTTCTGAACCAAAGTATCGATCTGTTTATATTCATTGAACAGGAATTTCTTAATATTGTAGCATTATTCCAACTAAGAAAATTATACAGTAAACAGGTTAGATGGTATAATATTTTCTAAATGAACAAATTTCAAACAAAGTAGTTTTTATATTATGAAATACTTTCTCATTCTTTTGATAATAATTTCTAGTGGTTGCAAAAAGAAGTTTGCTAATGCCGTAATAATGAAACTCTATGAAGAGGTAATGCTCGTGCATGATACAGTTATGCCAGAAATGTCAACAATAAACAGGCTAAAGAAAAAAGTCAGAAAAATAGAGCCACAAAGTGATACAACTCTAACACTAATCAACAACCTAGATGTAGCAGATGAAGAAATGATGTATTGGATGGCCAATTTTAAATTTAACGACAAAGCGAGTATAGTAGTTCAAACTGCATATCTTAAGAATGAAAAAATATTAATTTCTAATGTAGACAGGAAGATGCGTGAAAGTATAAGTGAAGCACAATCATTTTTGTCAAAAAATAACAAATGAAAAATCTCTTTAAGTATTGTATAATTTCAATACTAGCCATTTCTGCTTGTCAGCAAAGTAATACGACACTACCCATATATGGCAGAACACAGGTTATAGATGGTGATACGATACAGCATAGAATACCGCCTTTCGTATTTGTAAATCAAGACGGAGATTCTATAAACAATGCATCATTTAGTTCTCATTTATATGTATCAGATTTCTTTTTTATTTCTTGCCCAAGCATCTGCCCTAAAGTAAAAAAACAAATGCTTAGGATCTATGACAAATTTGAAGGGAATCCAAAACTTAAATTGGTAAGTCATACCATTGATCCTAAACGTGATACAGAAGAAAATCTAAAGCTTTACGCAAAAAACTTAGGTGTAAATACGGAGCAATGGATGTTCCTTACTGGTGATAAAGAAGAACTTTTGGATATGGCAGATGATTATTTTATTGTCGCCTATGAGGATGATGAAGCACCAGGTGGATTTGATCACTCAGGTAAGATATTGCTTGTAGATACAGAAGGCCATATAAGAGCTTTTGCTGAAGGGACTGACCCAGAAGATGTAGATGATTTTTTAACAGATATTGAGACCTTACTAGAAGAATATGATGAACAATAAAGCCTCATTACTGGCTACTATTTTCATGCTGACAGCTGTTTATGCCTGTAATAACGTGGAATTTGGACAAGGCAAAAGGTTATATGAAAGATTCTGTGCAGATTGCCACATGGTAGATGCTACGGGGGTTGCGGACCTATACCCTACTCTTCTTGGTCGTAATACGCTAGAGAACTTTAAGGATATTCCGTGTATTATCAGATCAGGAATTGATGATACTACTACGGCAGTAAAAATGTTAGGTTTCCCACAGTTAACTGATGTTCAGATCAATAATATCGTGAATTATATGGTCAGAGATTTGCTTTCGTCTGATAAGCAGTTACATTTACCAGAAACGAAAGAACTCCTCTTAGAATGCCCCGTAAAGAAGACTTACGATTTCAATTAAGCGTATCTTCTTTTTCTTGCAAAGTTTATAAGAAAACCACAAAAGATTATTAGAAGAACAGGCAATACAACATTTATTATTTGCCACTTCAATCTATCTTTATCTACAGCAACTTTATTCAATAACCTCATGTGTAATTCTTTAGACCTTGACTCTATAAGACCATAGTCGTCAGTCAAGTAGTCGATAGAATTCAGGATGAAATCTGAGTTGCCATTGTAAACTTGTCCTTCCCATTTATTGTATCCCATTGGGCTAATTCTCGATGATTTGGCATCAAATAAATTCTTAATAATATCAGAATCTGATACAAATATCTGAGAGGTACGTACCGACTTTTCTTTATAAGGTGTATCTATTTTATCTAAGGTTTCTTTAAAAGCGGAAGGGACTCTATTTTTAAAAAAAGATTCAAATTCACCTTCCAACATTACAGCTGTAGTAAGATTAGGTTTGTTGTAAGCCTCGGGTCTTTGTTCTACTTTGAGAATGTCAAAAGAAATTCTCATTGGGTAAACCTGATATCTAGATGATCTACTACTTGTTAGCAGCACCTTTGATTTGATATCTTGTTTGTTATCAAGTACATCTATAGAACTTGGGAAAGTAGAATAAACTCTATCTATGTTTTTTACAATAGGATGCTGTTCAGTAGATTGGAGAAGTGGGAAATAAACCCATGAGAAAAGCTGCTGTTGCGGTTTACCACCCTGGCGACCTATGACCTGAGGGATTTTAGAATTCTCAAGATCTAGCACGACGTTATTATTGATTCTTACACCATACTTGAAGAACATATCCTCTAATCCGTGCTCTACTAGTCTTGGAACATAAGCTCCTCTTATACTATCTAGGTTAACATATAATTGATCTATAAACCAGATGACTTTACCACCATTCATGATGTATTGATCAATAAGGAATTGGTGTTGTCTATTTACAATTGTTTTAGGCCCAGCGACAATTAGTACATCAGCATCGATACGGTATGTCGTATCAAGATTGATTCTACTGGTTGTCATCGTAGAACTCAAGTCAGTTTGTAATCTGGCCGTCTGACTTTCTAATAGCTCTTCGTGTCCTTCGACAAAAACAATATGAGGGATGTCTTTTTTGAAAAGAAGGTGAAGCGCTTTAGCCAGTTTATGTTCAATTAAATTCTCCGACTTATTGATCGTGGCTTCTTCCGTCTCTCCGATTCCTTGTGGTTCTAACAAGCTGACAGGAATTTTCTTATTTCCGTACTTTATGATGGCCCATGGATAGATTAACTTCTCTACTCTTTGATCGTTTTCTACAATAAAAATATTGGTGGGGAATATTCTATCCTTAGCAAGGTTTTCTCTAATCGTATTTACTTCTTCAACAGTTCCTACAGATGGATTTCTTATAATGTACTCAAGATTTGGGTTAACATTTCTGAATTGCTTTATAATCTCAATTGTTCTATTCTGTAGACTTATAAATTCTGATGGCAAATCTCCCTCTAGCAGTAGATCAATTGTAATAATCTCTTCAATCTCTGTCAAGACTCTTTCAGTGGACGATGTAAGTGTAAACCTCTGATCTTGCGTTAAATCTATATACGTATAGACATTTCTAGCAATTACATTAAGGATAAATACAATCCCTATTAGAATAATCGTCTGAATAACAATAGTATGTGATCTCCCTTTTACCATTTTCTCCTATCCAATGAAACCAATGTTAACCAAATAAAAACACATGTAAGCGAGATGAAGTAAATCACATCCCTCGTATCTATTCTACCTCTCGATATGTTATCATAGTGATACTCAATACCCATATATTTAACAGCGTCATCTAACTTCCCAAAAAGGAAAGGAAGATCGCTAAATAAATCAAATGCCCAGTAAAAGAAAAAGCATAAAAATGTAGCTAGTATAAATGCTACGATGGGATTATCGGTAAGGCTAGACATAAATACGCCAATACTTACAAACACCGCCGATAGGCATATCAAGCCTATGTAAGACCCTATCACTGCACCATCATCTATGTTCCCTTTAGGGCTTCCTAACTGCACAACTGAGTAATAATATACAAGGGTAGGCAGGATTGCAATTATCACTAATGTTAAACAAGCGAGATACTTGCCACCTACTATCTGAAAGTCGGTCAAGGGTTTAGTTGTAAGAAACTCTAATGTTCCTTTTTGCTTTTCATCCGCAAATGATTGCATCGTTATTGCCGGGATAAGAAACATAAACACCATAGGTGCTATGGCGAACATCTGACCCAAGCTTGCATGGTTGTAATCCAGAATAGATGTACCTGAAAATACCCAAGAAAACAATCCTAAGATCAATAGAAAAATAACCATAACCATGTATCCCGTGACACCACTGAAATATTGAACAAGTTCTTTTATAAATACACTTTTCACTTTCTAGATATTGGATTAAATCTTAAGTAATTTATTTTGTAACTTCTTTGAACACATTTTCTAATGATTGCTTTCCTGCATTCATTCCCAAGATTTTGTTACCGCTTCCTACAACTGTATCAAATATTTGTTCTCTCAGATCCGACTCCGTATTCAAGTAAATTTTATACTCTGTAGACTGTAACTTTTCTATAGATTGTACACCAGTTATTCTGCGGATAGAGTCAAGATCTGCGAGTGCTTGCGTTAACTCTAATGTTATGTATGACCGCAATTCACCAGTTGTGTTAGCATCTGAGTTTGCGTTGAGATATCTATCAGCCACAATTTTTCCTTTGTCTAGGATAACAACTCGATCACATATTGATTCTACTTCTTGCAGTATATGAGAAGAGAAAATTATGGTTTTATCTTTTCTAAGATTAGAAATCAAGTTTCTGATTTCAACTATTTGATTAGGATCAAGTCCAGAGATGGGTTCATCCAGAATAAGTACTTCCGGGTTATGTATTATGGCTTGGGCAATTCCTACTCTTTGCTTATAACCTTTAGACAATTGAGATATTTTCTTACTCTGTTCTCTTGTAAGTCCTACTTGTTCAACGACTTCCTCTACCCTACTTCTACGATTTTTTAAACCATGAATTTGAGCTACAAAAAGCAAATACTCCTTGATATACATACTCCCATACAAAGGATTATGCTCGGGTAGATATCCTATCTTTTTTCTAATACTGAGATCTGATTTTCCTACCTCCTCACCACAGACATAGGCCGTGCCAGATGACTGAGGCATAAAACAAGTTAAGATCTTCATAGTGCTTGGTTTTAAAGCTGGCAGTGGCATTTAAGCTACTTAGTTGGTAATCAACTTTAAAGTCGGCTGACGGTTTAAGAGTTTGAGTATAGCTATCTCGATAACCTTCTTTACCGCTCAGTACTGGGTTAACTTGTGTGAAACCATTCTCGTCGATTTTTATCG
>JALZVB010000367.1 GCA_023300835.1 Saprospiraceae bacterium
CTTCCGATCTGCGAAGGCCAAGACGCTACCCTATCTAACGAATTGTTAACCCTTACATTCAGTGGAAAAGGTGGACATATCAAGAATGCAAAATTACTTGAGCATTATAAAGTAAAAACACAACCTGATCACGAACAAACTAAGGAAGTCCTCAGTATCATGGAGGATCCTAATAACAGGTTTGAATATCTTATCCCAACTAAAGACAACGGTATTATCAACACAAGTGAGCTGATTTTTAAGCCCGTTGTGAATGATAGTATTATTACCCTGACGTCTGACCTAGGTGGTGGAAAAGCGATTGTACAGAAATATACACTGCATGCTAACAGTTACAAACTTGATTATGCGTTACAACTAAAAGGCATATCACAGTTATTACAACCTAATAGTGATATCAAGTTCCAATGGCATAATTATCTGGATAAGATAGAAGACAATACGACTTTTGAGCAGATGTACACTACTGTCTACTTCAAAGAATCGGGAGAAAGTTCTGACTATTGTAACTGTAGAAGTGCCGCGACTGAAGAGGTAGACGAGAATCCTATAGAATGGGTATGTCACACCAATCAGTTCTTTAACACCTCGCTTATCGCTAAAAATAAACCATTTAAAAATGGTGTATTTGAGACTGTGGTAATGGAAGATAGGGATTCAGAAAATCTTAAGTTACTCAAAACCAATTTTGATATTCCACTAGATTACTCCAATAATGAATCAATAGAATATGCTATGTATGTCGGTCCTAATGAGTTCAGTAGACTCAAAGGATATGGCAATGAGCTAGAGCAAATAATCCCTTTCGGTAGATCTATATTTGGGTCAATAAACAGATGGATAATAAGACCATTCTTTGATTGGATGTCAACATTTATTGGGAGTAAAGGTCTGGTTATAATTATCATGATTTTCTTACTTAAGATGCTCTTGTATCCATTGATGTACAAGATGTTACATTCTCAAGCCAAGATGGGAGCGCTTAAACCACAGCTAGCGCATCTTACTGAGAAATACAAAGACGATGCCTCTAAGAAGCAGGTAGAAACCATGAAAATCTACCAGGAGTACGGTGTATCTCCACTGGGTGGTTGTATGCCTATGATTATGCAGATGCCGATATGGTATGCGCTATTTAGATTCTTTCCGGCCTCTATTACATTCAGACAAGAATCGTTTCTATGGGCAACAGATTTATCATCATTTGATGTTATTACTTGGTTACCATTCAGTATACCGGCTTATGGGGCTCATATTTCACTTTTTACAATTCTATGGGCAGGGACAACAATCATATACTCATTCTACAACATGAGACATATGGATATGTCAGCTAATCCTGCTATGAAATATGTACAGTATTTTATGCCTTTGACCTTCTTATTTTTCTTTAATACATACGCATCAGGTTTGACTTGTTACATGTTCTTCAGTAATGTGTTCAACATAGCTCAGACGGTATTGACAAAGACGTTTATATTTGACGATGAGAAAATACTAGCCGAATTGAATGTCCAGAAAAGTAAGCCCAAGAAAAAGGGCGGTTTCCAGTCGAGACTAGAAGAAGCTATGAAGCAGCAACAAGCTGCTGCAGCTAAAAACAATAAAAAGAAAAAGTAAACTAACTGTAAATTTATCAAGGTTAGACGTTACATATTTCTTACATGAGATTAACAATTAAACATTGTCTACATGACTTACAAGGTAGGCGTACTAGGTGCAGGTTCTTTTGGTACTGCTATGTCTCGCATATTAGGTGAGTCATCAGAGGTCCTTATTTATGCTCGTAACCCAGATGTTGTAGAGAATATAAACCTCAACCATACGCATAACGGTTACGACCTTCCCAAGACGATTACAGCGACAACTGATATAGAACAGATAGGCATACAATGTCGTCTTATATTTCCCATTATTCCATCTGAACATTTCAGATCTGTCATGAAGGCCATTGCACCGTATGTAGGACCAGGTCACATTATGATACATGGTACCAAGGGGCTGGATATATCACCAGATTTTCACAGTGCCGTATCGCTGAACGAAATAAAAAAAACGGTATTCTCAATGTCAGAAGTGATATTACAAGAAACCAGTATTATCAGAGTAGGCGCTCTTGCCGGACCTAACTTAGCTAAAGAAATTCTTGCTGGTCAACCTGCCGCTACCGTTATTGCATCAGAGTTTGATGAAGTCATAGAAAAAGGAATAAACGCCTTATCCAATCCTAATTTCATTGTCTATGGGTCACATAAGCTCAAAGGCATAGAGCTTGCAGGTGCACTCAAGAATATGATTGCCCTAGCATCTGGTATGATGACGGGATATGGATATGGCAAAAACATGCAAGCTCTACTTATAAGCAGAGGATTGAGAGAAATTATTCTAATCGGAAAGTCAGTAGGCGCAGGCGTAGAGGCATTTTTAGGAACTGCAGGAATAGGTGATCTGATTGCAACCGCTACGAGTACCAACAGCAGAAACTATACGCTAGGCCATAAAATATCACAAGGAAAATCTGTAGCTGAAGCGTTAGCTGAAATGAAAGAAGTCGCTGAGGGATATCGAACGATAAAAATAGCCCAAAGCATCGTTACCGCCGCCGCAATAAATGCACCCGTTACTAAGACAATTCATGCTATTGTATACGAAGGATCATCCATCGTAACCGCCTTCAAAAAATTGATATTTAACAGATTAGATACAGATGTTGATTTTCTGTAAGTCATTCCAATAATCTACATTCAGAAGGTATAAGTCACTGGCTGCCTTGTTATTCGTTGAACACAATATGACGAATAATTATAAGCGGAGTATGACCGGAGGGAATATTCCGTCTTATATATTGTTATGGACTGGACTTTCTATTCATATATTTGATTGCAGTCTTTTTAAGTACAACCAAATTTTATCTCCATTGTTAGAAAGACATACAAAAGGTAGGAAAAAATATTTAATTAGATTCCATGCTCAAGAACACAGAGGGGGGCAAAATATCTAAGTTTACCTATAAAATGAAAAACCTCAAATGCTTGGTTAGGAGTTGGATATTCACGCCTCGTCTAAATTCATTCTATTCTACTCTCATTCCAAGAGACAGTAAATATAGGTACCCTTGATATATGAAACATGATTGATGTTAATATTCTCCATTTTTCTACCTCCGCCCTCTGGGCACCTCCGCCAGCGGAGGACATGTAGAATTCAAGAAAACCATAGTGCTGACGTTCTTTGGATATGGAATACTCTGAAGTTTTTTTATGTACTAGCATATTACTTCGATACTATAGTTAAGATAACTTATATATCTTAGCTGACACTATGGTTGTTATGCGTTTTCTAATCTTAATCTTATGTTTTTGCTCTATCAATCTATCTGGGCAGTTGTCAGAATCTGCTCAAATTTCTGTGCTGACTTGTCGTCCAGGGAGCGATGTTTATAATATGTTTGGGCATTCTGCTATACGTGTTCAAGATTCTACGCATGATATAGATGAAATATACAATTACGGGATATTTGATTTCAAAGAACCAAACTTTCTATCCAAGTTTCTCAGAGGGAAACTATTGTATAAACTAGGTGTAAACAATTATCAAAATTTTATCCGCAACTATTCTTACGAAAAGAGATCTGTCATAGAGCAGGTACTTGATCTAGATCAAACCAGTAAAAACAACCTATTTACTGCACTCAGAAATAACTACAAACCAGAAAATAGAAACTATCTATATGATTTTTTCTTTGACAATTGTTCTACTAGGATAATGGATCAGTTTGCCTTGCATATTGATGAAGTCAATCTACCTATTGAGACAGAAGATAATTATACACATAGAGAATTGTTAGATCAGTTTACTTACCCATATCCTTGGAGAGACTTTGGAATTGACTTACTTATAGGATCTATAGCAGATCGACAGGCGA
Organism: Saprospiraceae bacterium; assembly: GCA_023300835.1. Lineage (GTDB taxonomy): Bacteria > Bacteroidota > Bacteroidia > Chitinophagales > Saprospiraceae > RFSX01. Next base: position 3,926 of record JALZVB010000367.1, read on the forward strand.
CAGTAGCGGAACAGTCATTCCTACCCGCTTACCTTTACAGATTCGTAGAAAGGAGTTCTGTGAGACATCGGCCATTAGTATCAGCAATTAATCTGGTTGCTGATCATGAAGCTGATGCCAAAGCGAGAATGAAAACACCATGGTTTCTACCCGTATATTTATTCATTATTCTGTTGGTGTTAGAAGTTTTTTTATTCTTTAAATATGTTATCAAGAACAATAGAAAAAAGTCAAAAATGCTCAAAGTATATGATAATCTATTGTATTCTATTACAGGGATAGCGGGATTACTTCTACTGTTTATGTGGTTCGGAACCGATCATATGGCAACTAAGCTCAACTATAATGTTGTTTGGATGCACCCATTATTTTTGTTTATTCTATTTATGAGAAACAGATACCTTATAATGGTTTCCGCATTCCTATTGATTGTTGGCCTTATTCTAGGCAGTACGATCCAATCATTTCATATAGCTAGTATTGTTATTATTGTGACATTAGTCATAAAACTGGCCAGAAATCTCAATTATGCTCTTAATACTAGTCAATCTACTATATAGCATATTGAGCATAAATAGGTTATATGTTACGATAAACAATATGCTATCTTTAGCTTCTGCATTTTAGAAATGACAATGACGATTAGATATGTTTGCGGGCTATTGAAGCCAGAAATGTAGATGAAGTATCAAATTGTGTATAATCTAGTAGAAAATGAAACACTAAACTGTTTCATTCCAGAATCCATTTTATGTACCACTGACAAGAATGGCCAACCTGAGTATTATCACAAAAAAGCGATTCCAGAGACATTAGATGGTTTGAGCTCTGTACAATATCTCGATACCCCACATCAGAAATTAATTACTATTGTCGCTGACTTACAAGAATGTGTATTATCCAAAAAATTTAAACCCAAAGGAAAACGTAAAGTAGATTTTAAAATCATAGCAGCAGATAAAACTGTCTTGAAACTTTGTCAAAATCATATTAACAAACAGGTAGACATATTACTCAAGATATGTAGAAAGGAATGCTACCCTGTTACCATTGATCTTCCACGTAAAGAAGTCTCTGAAAAATTCAGACTCTCATTCTCAGAAGAAGATTATTCTCCAAAGTTGTTTTTCAAAAAAACAGAAGAAGGCATAAACTATAAGCTCGGGTATCTCTACAAGGACATACTTTTATTACCCTCAGTTGTGAAAACTAAGATCGTTAGTAATAAGCCCGGTTGGATTACGATGGGAAACCAGCTTATAGAAACCGGTGAACTGAATGGTAACAAATTAAAACCATTCCTCAAGAAGCAAGAGATCAACATCCCATCTAGAACGACCAAACAATACTTTCAGAAATTCATAATGGAACTCGTTCCTAAAGTTGAAATAAACACAGAAGGGTTTCTAATAAATAAGAGTGACACCATTATAACTAAGGAATTGAAATTGATTGAAAACCTATTCTCAGGAGAATGGCAGTTGAAATTAATATTCCAATACGAACATATTTCATTTCCATATGGTTCTGGCGCCAACAGTAAAACAACAATCAGTTTTACCGGTAATGACAATATCGTCATCGTAAATCAGCTCAGAGATATCGCGCAAGAAGATAGCATTTCTGAATCTCTTATTTCTCATGGCTTAACAAAAACGGAGTCTGGGACATTTGAACTTGAAGAAAACTCTCAAACACATCTTTTAAATTGGTTAAAAGAAAACAGTGATTATCTCTCTCAAGAATTTAATATTGAAAACCATGAGATTGACCTTGGTGGAAAGAAAATAAATTTAAAAGCCCATACGCTAGAGATCAACTGTCTCAAAGAAAATGATTGGTTTGATATTGCAGGATATGTCCGTGTAGGCAATCAAGATATTCCGTTCAGAGATCTACTTGAAAACATAAAAGACGAGAATCCTTTTTATTTATTACAAGACGGTACTTACTTTGTGATTCCTGAAGAATGGATGAACAAGTATAGCTCATTGGCAAAATTCGGAAATAGAGAAGGTGATAAATTTTTATTGGCTAAGAATCATATCGGTTTACTAGAAGAACTAGGAGAAGCAGAATCTAGTTCTGAGCAACTCAATCGCATTGTTGTAGATGATGTGGACATAGAATACAAGCCTTCTCCGTTACTGAAAGCACAACTCAGACCTTACCAGAAAACAGGCGTAGAATGGTTACTCAAGCATCAACTCAATGGCTTAGGTGCTTGTCTAGCCGATGATATGGGACTGGGTAAAACACTGCAAGTTGTTGCAGCGCTTGTATATACCAAAGAACACAGTGACCCAGAAAGTACTACAGAAACGGAGTCAGGTCAATTGTCAATGTTCGGAACAAGTTTTGGCAAAGAACTCAATCCATTGGGGGCTCTTATTATAGTGCCGGCCTCACTTGTTTTTAACTGGTTAGCGGAGTTAAAAAAGTTTGCCCCGCATCTTAAAGTAACAGATTACATAGGTCCAAAAAGAAAGAGTAAGGCAACAACCATAAAACTGTTTGACGTAGTTGTAACAACATACCAGACAGCACTTAAAGATATTGATATACTCAAAAAGTCAGTTTGGACTTATGTTGTTCTTGATGAAAGTCATTATATCAAAAACAGAAATGCCAAAATTTTCAAAGGCTTATCTGAGTTACCTGCTGTAAATAAAATATCACTTTCAGGTACACCGATAGAAAATTCCTTGTCTGATCTATGGAGTCAGATGGAATTTATAAATCCGGAAATTCTAGGAAGCTTTGATTTTTTCAAAGAACACTTTAAGGTTCCTATAGAAAAAAACAAAGAGGAAGCGGCAATAGAAGAATTACAGAAAATCATAAATCCATTTTTACTCAGACGTACCAAGGAAGAAGTGGCTAAAGATCTTCCAGAAAAAATGGAACAAGTCGTTACTGTTGAAATGTCAGAACCTCAGAAAAAGTGTTTTGAAAAACAAAAGAGTGCAGCTAGGAACAGTTTATTAGATATGGATGAATCTGATAAAAGCTTTCACATTCATGTATTCAAAGAACTATTGGCTTTACGCCAAATATCAAATCACCCTATCCTATTCGATAAAGAATACGAACACAATTCTGGCAAATTAGATCTCGTAATCAGCCAGATAGAAACCATTGTCAAGAGCCGTAGTAAGGTTTTAGTCTTCAGTTCATTTACAAGTTACCTAGATATTGTAGCGAAAGAACTCGAACAGAGCAAAATCAATTATACTAAACTTACAGGTTCGACAACACAAAAAAATAGACAGCAGGCCGTTAATGATTTTCAGAGTAAAGAAGATATCAATGTATTCTTGATCTCTATCAAAGCTGGGGGAACAGGTCTCAACCTTACAGAAGCAGAATATGTTATCATACTCGACCCGTGGTGGAATCCATTTGTAGAAGATCAAGCTATTGCAAGGGCACACAGAATAGGACAGAAAAATACTGTCCATGTTCTCAAGTACATTTCTAAAGATAGTATCGAGGAGAAAATTCTGCTTTTACAACAGAAGAAAAAGCTACTCAATGAGAGTATACTGACCAATGCGCAATCTAGTAAGATTAGTAAAGATGATCTTAAGGATCTGCTGTCTTGATAAGTTATCAGTGAAAGCGAAGGTTGAGTTGTTACTATGTTAATTTGCAACAGCATGCAGTAATTGCAGATTATTATCATTTACCTATCCAATTAATGTCTTTTTGGCAGTAGAATTCACACATTTATATGTCACATCGTCTTGTTTTACCGTTGGTACACATATTGACTATCTTATCTCAAATCAACAACGTATGTTCGAAAATCTTGTTATTCCAGCTAATCTTGATGCTAACGACTCAGAAACGATACCATTCTTATCTATCACAGATGAAGAAGATGATGCGGAAAGCAAGAAAAAGAATGCCCTTATACCTCAAGTGTTGCCCTTATTAGCACTTAAGAACACGGTATTGTTTCCAGGCGTTGTAATTCCTATTACTATAGGTAGAGAGAAATCTATCAAAGCGGTCAGACATGCCTTCAAAACACATAAATTTATAGGCGTTTTTTCTCAGAAGGATATCAAGACAACAGACCCTACTTTTGATGACTTATATAACCTAGGCACAACAGCTAAGATTATCAAGTTATTGAAAATGCCCGATGGTAATACTACTGCTATTCTACAAGGACGTATTAAATGTAGACTGAACAGTGTAACTTCTGTAGATCCCTACATGGAAGGTAATGTAGAAAGCATACAGGTAGAATCATCAGAAGATGTAAGCTTTAAAGCGACTATACAGAGTATCAAAGAATCCGCTAAAAAAATTATAGATCTTACACCGCAAATACCTAATGAGGCTGGCATGATGCTTTATAACATCAAGACAGATGCCTTTTTATTAAATTTTGTGGCTTCTAACCTCAATATATCTGTAGAAGAAAAACAGAAGCTACTTGCAGTAGAAGACATTGTAGATAAGGCTGCTCAGATCCATAAAAGAATAGATTCTCAATTACAAATGCTCGAACTCAAAGGAGAGATTGAATCCAAAGTAAGAGGCGACATTGAGAAACAACAAAAAGAATACTTTCTCAACCAGCAGTTGAAAACCATACAGAATGAGTTGGGTGATAACCCGCAACAAGAAGTTCTCAACGAGCTGGAGCTGAAATCAAAAGACAAAAAATGGTCTGAGACAGTTGCCAAACATTTTAAGAAACAACTCGATAAAGCCAAAAGACTTAATCCACAAGTCGCTGATTACTCAGTTACGCTTAACTATCTGGAGTTATTACTAGAATTACCTTGGGACACATATACAGAAGACAACTTTGATCTCAAAGAAGTCATGAAAGTACTGGACAAAGATCATTACGGTCTTGATGATGTCAAAGAAAGAATCATAGAACACTTGGCTGTATTGAAACTCAAAGGCGATATGAAGGCCCCTATCTTACTTTTAGTCGGACCTCCAGGTGTCGGAAAAACAAGTCTAGGTAAGTCAATTGCCAGGGCAGTGAATCGTAAGTTCATACGTATGTCACTGGGTGGATTAACAGATGAGAGTGAAATAAGAGGTCATAGAAAAACATATATCGGTGCCATGCCGGGTCGAATATTACAATCTTTGAAAAAAGCAGGTTCTTCTAATCCTGTTTTCATTCTAGATGAAATTGATAAAATAGGTAAAGATTTCAGAGGAGATCCGTCTTCAGCATTGCTAGAAGTACTAGATCCAGAGCAGAATGCGACATTCTACGATAACTATGTAGAGCAAGACTATGACCTATCTAAAGTTATGTTTATAGCTACTGCCAATTCATTGAGTACGATACAACCTGCCTTATTGGACAGAATGGAGATCATCCAAGTAAGCGGCTATTCTACTGAAGAGAAAATTGAAATTGCTAAAGATCATCTCATCCCCAAGCAACTCAAAGAGCACGGGCTCAAGAAAGCTGATGCAAAATTCAGTAACAAAACGATAGCTAAAGTTATAGGTGACTACACGAGAGAGTCAGGTGTAAGATCTCTAGAAAGAAAAATTGCTGGCGTCTTGAGAAATGTAGCTAAGAAAAAAGCACTAGAAGAAGAATACAACCAAACAATAAAAGAAGAGGACATCCCTAACATGATAGGTCCCGAAAAATTCAATGCTAAAGAACAAGCTAAAATCAAAACACCTGGTGTTGCTATTGGATTAGCATGGACACGAGTGGGTGGAGATATCTTATATATCGAAACAAGTCTAAGTAAAGGAAAAGGCAAGCTCCTACTGACAGGAAATCTAGGGGATGTCATGAAGGAATCAGCAACGACCGCCCTATCCTATGTAAAAGCACATGCTGAAGAAATAGGTATAGATGCTAAGCTTCTAGAAGAGTCAGACGTGCATATACATGTCCCCCAAGGCGCTATTCCTAAAGACGGACCAAGTGCAGGTGTCACAATGATGTCAGCTATTTCTTCAGCTTTCCTAGGAAGAAAGATTAAAAGCGGTCTCGCTATGTCTGGTGAGATTACCCTAAGAGGAAAAGTATTGCCTGTAGGTGGCATAAAAGAAAAAGTGCTTGCTGCCAAAAGATCTGGACTGAAAACAATCTTGTTGTGTAAAGTAAATGAGAAGGATGTTCTTGAGATAAATGCAGACTATGTAAAGGGTATAACTTTCAAATATGTGGAAACCATGGAAGAAGTTCTAGATATTGTTCTCATATAAAGACCTTACTTTCTTCTTTTTGTAGACTAAATTAGCCAAATGAACGAATGATATAGAACACAGAGATTTCATTATAATTGATTAAATCTCTGTGTTCTCAATCACTAGGCTAGCAAAAAAGTGAATTAATTTAGAACCATCTCGTTACACCTTGTCCCCATCCTCTGATCGTACCACCACATCCCATATCTGCTCCACGACTACCGTCAGAACTAACAATATCTCC
>JALZVB010000368.1 GCA_023300835.1 Saprospiraceae bacterium
TCCGATCTGGAACGGGAGAAAATAATAACCAGAGATCAGTAGCTTACGGCGATGGCCTGTATAAATCTACTGATGGTGGTACAACCTGGTCTCATATGGGCTTAAAGACCTCTGAGCATATTTCCAATGTCATTGTCCATCCAGTTAACTCAGATATTGTATGGGTTTCTGCGATAGGTCCATTGTGGCGTTCTGGCGGAGAGCGGGGTATATATAAAACGATAGATGGTGGAAAGACATGGAAAGCCACACTTGTAATAGATAAATACACTGGCGCAACAGATCTTATAATAAATCCTGAAAATCCAGATATTCTATATGCTTCTGCCTTCCAGAGAGCAAGACATGTGTTTACTTACTTAGGAGGAGGTCCAGGGTCAAGTATATATAAATCTGTAGATGGCGGCGATACTTGGATAGAAATAAATAATGGACTTCCTAAAGTTGACTTAGGAAGAATTGGTTTAGCCGTATCTCCTGCTGATCCGTCTAAAATATATGCGATTGTAGAGGCTGCTCAAGGGAAAAGTGGGTTTTATAGATCAATAGATGGTGGAGCTTCTTGGCAAAAAAGAGGCAACCATGTCACCAGTGGGAACTACTACCAAGAGATAATCTCAGATCCAGTAGATGCAGATGTCATATATTCTATGGATACATGGTTGAGTAAAAGTACTGATGGAGGAAAATCATTCAAAAAAGTAGGAGAGAATACTAAGCATGTAGATAACCACAGTATATGGATTAATCCCAATAATACCGATCATTGGTTAGTAGGATGTGATGGTGGTATTTACGAAACCTGGGATGCCGCTAAGACATGGCATTATAAACCCAATCTTCCTGTAACACAATTCTATAAAGTGTCTGTCGATAACGATCTGCCATTCTATAATATTTATGGAGGTACGCAGGATAATTTTTCACTGGGTGGACCATCTAGGACAATTACATCTCATGGTATCATGAATTCAGATTGGTTTATCACACATGGTGGTGATGGATTTGAGACACAGATAGATCCAGAGAATCCTGATATTGTTTATGCACAATCACAGTATGGTGTTCTTGTGAGGTATGATAAAAAATCTGGAGAAGAGGTCGGTATCCAACCTAAAGAAAGAAAAGATGAGAATGGCTACAGATGGAATTGGGATGCACCACTTATTGCAAGTTCTAATAAGCCAGGAAGATTATATTTTGCAGCCAATAAAGTTTTCAGGAGTGATGACTATGGTAACAGTTGGGAAGTTATAAGTGAAGACCTTACAAGACAACTTGATAGAAATAAGCTCAAGATTATGGATAGGGTATGGGGAATAGATGCCGTTGCTAAAAATCGTTCTACCTCACCATACGGGACAATAGTTGCTATGTCGGAATCTACACTTGATGAGAATTTATTAGTTGTGGGTACAGATGATGGACTCATTCAGATATCTAGTAATGGAGGGGAGACATGGAAGAAAATTGATAATATCCCTGGTGTTCCTAAAAACACATATGTCAATGCATTACACTGTTCACAACATGATGAAAACATAGTTTACGCTGCCTTTAATCATCATAAATATGGTGACTTTAAGCCTTATGTCTATATGAGTAAAAATAAAGGTTTAACGTGGAATAGAATTTCTTCTAATCTACCAGAAAGAGGAAGTGTCTATTGTATTGTTGAAGATCATGTTGATAAGAACCTGATCTTCTGTGGAACAGAATTCGGTGTATTTTTTAGTATTGACCAAGGTAAACATTGGAAACAACTGAAATCAGGATTGCCTACTGTTGCGGTAAGAGATATGGCTATTCAGACGAGAGAATCTGATTTGGTTTTAGCAACATTTGGAAGAGGATTTTATGTGTTGGATGACTACAGTGTATTAAGATCTATTAAGAAAGAAAATCTCCAAGATGCAGCAAGTATGTATGCATCAAGACCAGCTGCTATGTTTGAAAGTAGCAAGCCATTGGGTTTGACAGGAAAGGCATTTATGGGAGATGCATTCTACTCAGGAGAGAACTTAGAACCAGGAGTAGAAATTACTTATTTTATAAAAGATGAGTATAAAACTCAGAAAGAAATTAGAAAGAAAAAGGTAAAAGATCTTAAGAAGAATAATAGTGATAATCCTTATCCAACTTACGAAGAACTGAGAGCGGAAAAGGTAGAACTTCCGGCTATGCTACAATTTACAATTACGGATCAAGCAGGAAAAGTAGTGAGAAAAATATCAACTAAACCTGCTAAAGGCATCAATCGTATTACCTGGGATATGAGATACCCTTTGTTAGATGCCATCAAGCTTAAATCCTCATCATTCTACAATGCATTTAGTGGCAAGAAAGAAAGTACTTTGGTTGCTCCAGGTGATTACAAGGTAGCTATGCACCTGATTAATAATGATGAAATCAAAGAACTATGTGATCCTATTACCGTGAATATATATCCATTGGATAATACGGTTATGCCAGCTATTGATAGAAAGTCTAAAGCTGATTTCCAGAGAGAAGTAGCTGAATTATCAAGAAGAATAGAAGGTGCAGGACATGTTCTATCGGAAGTAGATGATAAACTCAAACATATCAAAGTAGCGATAGGCAGAATATCAGATCAAGATGGGGCTATATTAAAAATGTATAAAGCGCTAGATCTAGAAAGACAAGAGGTTTCCAGATCATTATATGGAGACAATATTAAAACCAGACTAGACATTGATCAAGTGCCAACACCATCAGGTAGGGTAGGCTGGATCAATTATGAACAAAAATATTCTACATCTGAACCTACGACAACTCATATAAATAGTTTTAATATTGCTAAAGAAGAATTTCAACCCATTCTCGAGGAAGTCAAAAATATGGTTCTCAAGTTAGGTAAGTTGGAAGATAGCCTTGAAGAATCTTCTGCACCATATACACCAGGTAGGGCAATCAAAATGTTAGACTGATTTCATGATTAATGTTACAGAAATTGACTCATATATATGGCTATGTGAGATAGACAATGGACCAGTTAATAGTTTGACACGTAATGTCAAGCAACAGTTATCAGATCTTATTATGCGTATAGATGAGAATAGGAATCTGCGAGTTCTTATCATCACTGGAAAAGGAAAATACTTCTGTGGCGGTGATGATCTTAAAGAAGCTATGGTTAACTCAGAGACGAATGGTTTACTGGTTAAGAATCTGATTGAATTCGGCGTTCTTATGGATGCGATAGCGTCTATTAAGGTTCCTACGATTGCTGCAATTAATGGCCCAGCAATAGGAGGCGGATTAGAATTAGCATTGACTTGTGATATAAGAGTCGCTAGTCCTAGTGCTACTTTTCTTGCAGCTGGCGTTAACATGGGACTGACGGCCTCTGGATATAGATTACCCAGAACGATAGGACCAGCTTATGCCAAAAGAATGTTACTCACTGCCCAAAGTATTGATGCGTATAAAGCGTTACAATATGGCCTGATAACTGACTTGTTTGAAACAGATAACTTAATAGAAAAGACGATAGCTTTAGCAAAAGTTATATCAAACAAAGCACCGCTTTCTATTGCTGCGACAAAAGAAATTATTAATCATTCTGGTACCGAAGAGGCAAAAGTACTTTCTCAGATTAGACTACAAGAACTGTCTGGAAGTCAGGATCACGGTGAGGCATTAACGGCATTTAGAGAAAAAAGGAAACCTTTGTTCACAGGGAAATAGTTAGACTTTGCTATTACGAATATCGCTCATTAAGCCAAGTCAGTAAGTCTTGTATTACGACTTCTTTATGCGTTTCATTTATCATTTCATGTCTTCCTTCGTATAGATTTAATGTAAGGTCTTCTATGCCAGTATCTTTATAAGCACTGTGTACTTGCTTGACACCGATACCCATTTCCCCTACAGGATCTTGATTTCCAGAAAACATCAGAATGGGTAGGTTAGTAGGTGTGGCTTGTATGACTTTGTTTTCATTACAAGCGCGACCTCCTCTGATAAGATCTATATACAAACCGAGGTTAAAATCATCTGTCACTATTGGGTCAGTAGCATACCTGTCTACTTCAGTAGCCGAGCTACTTATCCAATCATATGGCGTACGAAGTGGTTTAAATGGTTTGTTAAATTCACCAAAGAATATGGTTTTAAGAAAGTTGATTTTAGCTTTCCTTCCTTTGAACAATTTTAAAATTGAAGTCAGTATTAAACCTATTGTTCCTAGTGTTTTTAAGTATCTAGCGGTGCCTGATAATACGAGTCCATCATAGGCCTTAGGAAATTGGGCGACAAGACTTCTTGCCATAAGAGATCCCATACTATGACCGTATAATATAATAGGAAGGCCACTATATTGTTGTTTTAACAATTGATTAAAGCACATGATATCTGAGATCGCATCTTCCCACAGGTTCGAACCACTGTAACTACCACGCAATTCTTTTTCAGCGGTTTTGCCATGTGCTCTGTGATCGTGCCCTATAACATGAAAACCGTTTGATTGTAAAAATTGAGCGACATGTTCATATCGACCTATGTGCTCACCTACGCCATGAGTGATCTGTACAACAGCCTTAGGTGATGTGGTTTCCCATTTATAATAATGTAACTGAGAGCCATCTGATGAATTGAGTTTGTTTTCGGTGAATTTCATAGCATAGGTGTTAACCCAAAGATGGTAAAATAGTAATAAACGTTATGATCCTTATGTGTTTATCTAATGCTGTTACAAATGACTATTCAGATCTTTTAAGCGTTTTTCAGCAGCAGCTTAAAAAAGTGTTTTACAGTTATATTCAATCTTTTTAACATTATTTTAATAGAAGATCGGAAGAG
>JALZVB010000369.1 GCA_023300835.1 Saprospiraceae bacterium
TAAAATGAGAATAATCTCATAATAGTACAATTAATAATAATTTGTATTTATTGAAAATACTGAATATTGTGTAATAATAGTGATAAATCATAAATGTATGTATTTACGGATATTACTGATTGATTTATCTAGAATCTGTCGCCTTTGGGCTAATTATTGCTAGCTAATTGAGGTCTTATCTATTATATTTGGGGCAACACAGGTCGAGAGTGTGAAATATTTACACCATATTCAAACTCTGTTATTAATTAACTAGCTTAAATCATATCCATGAAAACATTATTAACTGTTCTTATTTCAATGAGTACTTATTTGCTCATGGGGCAAAATGTATGGCAACCTATTAATGAACTAGAGGTGTTGCAAAAAACAACTGGAGATAGAGATATCGTCCCAGACAAATACGATACATATGTGCTTGATCTTAATCAGATGAAAAGTACGCTATCTGCTGCACCAATGGAAAATGTAAATGATTTCAAAGCTAAAGGTGTAGATATGGCCTTACCCATTCCGGGCGGAGAGCTTGAAATGTACAACTTTGTAGAGAGTCCTTGTATGAGTCCTGTGCTAGCAGCTAAGTTCCCATCAATGAAGTCATTCAGAGGTATTTCTCTTTCCAATCCTGCTCATGTTGCAAGAGTGGATTATGGTCCTACAGGATTCAGGGCGGCTATAATTACAACTTTAGGTAATGTTTACATTGATCCTTACTATATACAAGGGGATGAGCATCATATATCATATTTTGTTAAGGATCATAAACCTGACTTATCAGGTATAGAGACTTCATGTGGTGTGACTAACTACATGGAACAAATGGCAGAAGAGGAGATAATGGCCCAGGGAGAGATCACTAAAACTGAAAAGAAACCTGTCGTAAGAGTAGCTGGTGCGCCAGTAGAAAAGGTGACCTATCGTTTTGCTCTAGCATGTACAGGTGCATGGGGTACACAACAAGGCGGCACAGTGGCACTTGTTATGGAAAAATTTGTTTCGGCTACCAATAGGCTTAACCAATTTTTTGAACAAGAATTGGCGATGAAATTTGAGATGATTGATGATAACGAAGACTTGATTTTCTTTGAAGATGCAGATCCTTATCTTAACCCTGAGTTAGGTGGAGCAACATTAGGTCAGAATACAGAGACGCTTAATAGATTTGTAGGGTCAAACTCATACGACGTGGGTCACGTTATAACTATAAGATGTATTGATGGTGTAGCGGGAATTGCTAATCCAGCTTCTGTATGTACGACTAATAAAGCAGCCGGTGTGAGTTGTATTGGAACAAGTAATATTTCTAATTTTATTGCTTCTACAACTGCGCATGAGATAGGTCATCAATTCGCTGCGGGGCACACATGGAACAATTGTCCATCGTCTGCAGATCAATTTAGTTTTGCAAGTAATTGTGAGCCCGGTTCAGGATCTACGATAATGTCATATGCTGGAATATGTGGACCAGATAATAATGTAGGTGCAGATGATAACTACTATCATGGATGTAGTCTAGAACAGATGTATGGATTTATACAAGAAGGATCAGGGAGTCTTTGTGGTACAAGAACAATGAGTGGTAATCATTTCCCTGAAGTCGTTATCAATGAGCCTAAAGGAATTGTTATTCCTATCGCTACACCATTTGAATTAACAGGTGAGGCAACAGATATGGATGATGATGTTATGTTATACAATTGGGATCAAGTAGATAGAGATGCTTCTGCTCCATTAGGTTCGCCTATAGGTAATTCTGCAAGTTTCAGATCATTTCCTCCAGGCACGAGCCTTACACGTGTATTTCCTAATATGCAAGACATTCTTAGAGGTAGAGATACCAGGGAAGAACGACTACCTACATTTTCTAGAGATCTTACATTTAGATTTATTGCTAGAGATAATCACCCAGGTGCTGGTGTAGCAGCTTGGGAAGATATTGCATTTAAATCTGATGATTCTGCAGGACCATTTAGAGTTAACTTTCCTGATGCTGCAATTGATTTCAATGTAGGAGACCCTTTTGAGGTAACTTGGAGTGTGGCGAATACAGATAATGATATTATCAATGCAAAGTTTGTAGATATATATTTATCAGATGATGATGGTGATACATGGCCTATTAAGCTTCTAGCTAGAACCCCTAACGATGGGTCAGAAACAGTTGTGATGCCATATGTAGTATCTGACCGCGTAAGAATAAAAGTAAAAGGAAGTGATAATATCTTCTTCAATGTAGCAAGAGGATTTTTCAGAGTTGATGAACCTACAGAACCAGGATTTTTTGTTAATATACCTAATAAATCATACGATTTCTGCTTGCCAAATGATGTTAATGTAGAATTTAAAGGTGTAGCTTTTCAAGGGTTTACTAACACAATAAAATTAGAAGTTGTTTCTGGGTTACCTGCTGATGCAGTAGCGACATTCAGCCAGGCTACTATGCCAGCAGATGGAACAAATACTCTAAATCTTGATTTCACGGCTGAGCAAAATACAGGTTTACATAACATAGTTGTGCAAGCTACAGCTGAAGGTGCAGATACATTACAACAGATAATATCAGTAAGAGTACAAGGTACTAGTCTAGTTGATTTCCAATTGGTTTCTCCTGCTAGTGGAGCTGTAGGAATATCTAAGTTTCCAGATTTCAGTTGGAGTCCTAGTGTCAATTCTACAGGTTATACACTAGAAGTAGCTACAAGTCCAGCCTTTGGTAACACAACTTTTTTAACTAGAGAAGTTGGTCTTGATACAACGGCAACAGGTATAGCTAATCTAGATAACAGTACGCTTTACTATTGGAGAGTGATTGCTGAGAATCCTTGTTTAGGTCCAGCGCCTAGTACGATCAGTACTTTTGGTTCAGTGGCATTGAGTTGTAAGTCATTTGAAGCTGTTGATATTCCTGTAACTATATCAAGTGCAGGTACACCTACAGTGATGAGTGAAATCGAAATTTTTGAATCAGGAACAGTAAGTGATATTAATATAAATTTTGTTAGAGGGAATCACTCATCTGTAGGAGACTTAAGAGGTTCTATTGTCAGTCCATCTGGTACTAAAGTAGTCTTATGGGAAGGAGAGTGTGCTAACATAGCTAACTTCAATACAGGATTTGATGATGACTCTTTCATACCTAATGGTTGTCCTAATAAAGCAGGACAAAAAATCCAGTCAAAAGAATTATTGAGTGCATTTATAGGAGAAGAACTCCAAGGAAATTGGGCATTTTTGGTAGAAGATTTTCTATCTGGAAATGGTGGAAGAATCAATGAGTATGGACTAGAAATTTGCTCTAACTCAGTTCTTAACAGTCCATTTATAGTTAATAATAATGTTCTAGAAGTAGCTACTGGTAAAAGGAATCTGGTAAGTAGAGAGTTCTTATTAGCTGATGATGAGAACAACTCAGCAGAACAATTACTTTATACATTAGTTATTGTTCCAACTAGAGGAGTACTCAGAAGAAACAATCAAGTTGTAAATGTAGGTGATCAATTTACACAAGCTGAACTTAATAGTGGTAGACTTGAATATGAACATACAGGTAATGAGCCTGAAGAAGACAGCTTTGTATTTACAATTATTGATGGCGAAGGCGGATGGGTCGACAAAACAACATTTGTAATTAATGCTGACGAAGGCTTTCCTTCTAGTGTAAATGAGGTATTAGATGCAAATACCGTTTTTGAGATATTCCCTAATCCTGCAAGTCACATAGTACAGATCAATCCTCTTGAAAGTCAATCTAAAAGTTGGAACTTAGAAATTCTATCTATTGATGGTCAAGTATTGACGCAGAGAGAAATTGATCAGAAAACGAGTCTTGATGTATCAGGTTACAATGCGGGATTATACTTGCTACAATTCACAAATGAAGGAAAAACATTAAGTCATAAATTGACTATTGTTAAATAAAGTTGCCCATGGCAGCAATTCTTCTCTGGATATAGTTTTATATGTAGACAAGATTAGTCAGATATAGCTCACAGATAGTCATCAAGGAAACTTGATGGCTATTTGTTTTATATTAGCTAAATAATAACTGACCTATGCAAGTTGACAATCCTAAGATAAATAGAGAGCTTAACATTTTTGAGGCGCTTATTCCTCTGATCTTTCTTGTTGCACTACTATCATATAATGTTATCGTATTTGGAGATGATGCCCTTTCAGGGTCTAACCAATTTGTATTATTACTAGGTGCAGCGGTAGCCGGTATTGTAGGTTACTTTAACAAAGTACCCTATAAGAAAATGATTGCTGAAGTGGCTAAAAACTTCCAATCTACAGCTGGTGCTATACTGATCCTACTTATGGTAGGTTCATTGGCTGGTTCATGGCTCATAAGTGGGATAATTCCTTCTATGATCTACTACGGTATCAAAATCCTAAACCCTACAATATTTCTTCCCGCAACTGTAGTCATATGTGCGATAATCTCTGTTGCTACGGGTAGCTCATGGACCACCTCTGCAACAGTTGGGATTGCATTAATAGGCGTAGGAAAAGCGCTTAATATCCCAGTAGGTATGGTTGCAGGAGCAGTTATCTCTGGTGCCTACTTTGGAGATAAGCTTTCCCCCTTATCAGATACTACTAATCTAGCTGCCGCTATGGCTGGCGCTGATCTGTTTGATCATATCAGGTATATGTTGTTGACTACTATTCCATCGGTAACGGTAACCTTAATCGTATTTATAATTTTAAGTCTTAATCAAGATACTACAGGGTCAACTGACACAGCTGATATGCTGGCATCAATATCAGGATCTATTAATATTTCACCTTGGTTATTTCTAGTTCCAGGAGTTGTTATATTCATGATTGTCCAGAAAACCAAACCACTTATTGCACTCCTAGTAGGCTCTTTATTAGGAAGTCTATTTGCTATTATTTTTCAACCTGAAATTGTAGCTCAAGTAGCAGGTGCAGATAGCCTTTCAATCTCTTCAGCTTATAAGGGAGTTATAAAAGCAATGACAACAGATGTAGCTATCGTTACTGAGAACAGTGATCTTAACGATCTGTTTACTTCTAGTGGAATGGCTGGTATGCTTAATACAATATGGCTTATTCTATGTGCTATGGTTTTTGGAGGTATTATGGAAGCGATTGGAGCACTAAGTAGAATAAGTGCGGCTTTACTCAGTCTTGCCCGGACGGTATTTGGATTATTTGCATCTACTGTTGTAAGTTGTTTGGCACTGAATCTTACGGCTTCTGATCAATACCTGAGTATAGTTGTTTCTGGAAAAATGTTTAACAAAGCTTTTTCCGATAGGGGATTAGCTCCCGAGAATCTAAGTAGAACGCTTGAAGACTCTGGAACAGTTACATCAGTCCTTATACCATGGAATACCTGTGGCGCTTATCAATCTGGTGTATTAGGCGTAGGCGTAGGAGAGTACTTTGTATATGCGGTATTCAACTATGTTAGCCCATTTGTAACGCTACTTTATGCTGCATTTCATATTAAAATCAAAATGTTAGTCAATAAGGAATGATTAAATAAGTAACTCTCTGTTTTTGACGAGGGGATATCGTTCAGGAACAAAGCAAAAAATATAAGGATAGCCTGGCAACCACGAGGTCTTTTACGCCGTATTGGTACGAAAGTGCCACCATAACATGGAATTTATTTTTTAACCACTACATAAGTTCAAAATAAATCTAATTAAATTGAAAAGTATGTTTTTGTCAAATATGTGTAAAGTGTTGATTGTCATCCTATTAGTGTCTATTTTTTCTTGTAAAGATGCTAGTGTCAAGACCACTGATAAACCTATCCAAGCCTTAGAGAAAGAAATAAGTAGTGCACCCAAGAAAAGCATGTCTGTCCCTACATTAGATCTTACTGAATATGGTATCGCTAATAGTAATGCCAATGTTCTAGGAGGATTATCTGTAGGAGCAGTAGCGCCTGACTTTAACCTTATTGACAATAATGGAGATGCCGTTCAATTATATGAGATATTGGCTCATGGATCAGTTTTGCTTAATTTCTATCGTGCCCACTGGTGTCCCTACTGTTCCAAACACATGGTAGAATTAGAAGCACTTTCTGATGAGTTCAAATCAAAGGGAATACAAGTTTACGGCATAAGTCCAGAGAAGCCGAGTTACGCCAACCAAATGATTAATGAGCATAACTTAACAATTCCTGTACTATATGATGCTGATCATCAAGTAATGAAAGATTACAAATGCTTCTTCCAGGTTACTGATGCCTATCAAGCCAAGGTTACAAAGTTCCTATCTATGGATATCAAAGAAGTCAACAACGATACTGTGGCTGTCTTGCCTGTGCCAGCTACTTACCTTATTGGAAGAGATAGAAAAATCGAATATGTTTTCTACAACAATGACTATTCTCAAAGAGCAGATTTTGATCTTATGTTAGGTCATAAATAGGTCCTTACCAATTTCTGATGATTAAGCTCATGATTCTTTATATATAAATTTTATATATATTTATATTTTTAATACGAAAGTTGTTGATTTTTAGCCCTAAATGGAGATATTATGTCTCTTTTGATCACAAAACAAAATGTGGTTACGTTACATTTAGAGCTAATAACATGTACTTTTGCATTTTATTTTAGAAAATCATTATTAGTTTAACATAGATGGTTTTTTTAATCCGCATTACTATACAAACACAATAGATATGATTTCTCGTTTAGGATCGATAGTGATATTTTTATTGTTGGCATTTCAAGGGTTCTCTCAACAAGACCCATTACTGTTAAACTTTGCCAGTACAGGTGCAACGACTCCTGGACAGCCTCTAGAAATAGAAGTTAGAGTTTCTGATTTTGAAGAATTATTTGGCACCCAATACTTTATTAAGTGGGATTCTACTGTAATGGAAGTTGACTCTATTCCTTTTATCAGTAATCAACTGTTTGGATTCAATCAAGGCAGTATTACGCTTCCAATTGAAGATAACAATAATCCACTCAAAGGTAAATTAAGAGTTTCTTGGAGTGATGGAGCAACAACCTCATTACCAGATGATACGCATCTATTTACAATCAGGTTTAATGTTGTAGGTACACCATGTGATACTACGACATTAACAGTTGGAGATATAGGTACGCAACAAAGTCAGATTATAGAGGTTCTAGACGCTAATTTTGAAAACATAGGCGCAACAACACCAGGTCTTCCTGTAATGATCCCAGGTAATAACTGTAATATGGTTACTATCCCAGATGTAGCTTTTGATTTTACATCAGTCTCTGGTTCAACAGGTGACAATATATGTATGCCATTGAGAGTAACTAACTTTGATAGTATAGTCGGGTTTGCTGGTTCTATAGCATGGGATCCTGCGGTATTATCATATACAGGGATACAATCTTTTGGTGTACCTAATTTTTCGATTTTTGATTTCGATGCAATGATGTCTGCCAATGGTAATATATCTTATACTTGGATGGATCAAACAGGTGGAGCGATGTCTGCTAATATTGCAGATGGAGGCGCTATGTTCTCAGTTTGTTTTGATGTCATAGGAGCCCAAGGGTCTTCTACAAGTGTAGGTTTAGTAGATACACCGACAGCTATAAGTATTGACAGAGTACCAGCTCCAGGAACAACCAATGTTGTACCTATTGGGTTTAACGTAGGTACGGCCAATTTTAATGTTCCACTTCCTACATTCGATCCAGTAGGTTTGAGTTTTACTTCCGTAACAGGAATGCCAGGTAGTTCAGTATGTATGCCACTTACAGTAACAGGTTTTGAAGATATAGTAACATTTGCAGGCTCTATAAATTGGGATCCATCAGTGTTAACATACACCGGCGTTCAGTCATATGGTATACCATCTATGACAATAGCAGATTTTACAACTTCAAGTACTTCTGCGGGTCAGTTATCGTATAACTGGATGGATTTGGTTAATAATCCAGCAACCATAGCTGACGGAGGTACTGTGTTCGAAGTATGCTTTGATGTTGCAGGTACAGCTGGATCATTTACCAGCATTGGTGTAAGTAACTCCCCTACATTTATTAATATCCAACGTGCACCTACTGTAGGAGGAACAATGCCTATTACACTTCAACCTAATGTTAATGGAGGCACTTTCTCTATTCCAGGAAATCCTCCTATGAATGAAACATTGATCCTAAATCTTCCTACAGTTATGGGAGATAATGGAGACAATATATGTTTACCAATTACGGTAGAAAATTTCACAAATATTTCAAGTATTGATGGCACCGTTGCATGGAATCCTTCTGTTCTTAGTTTTACAGGAGCACAGAATTTTGGAATAACAACATTTAATCCAAATTCTGGGATTCAACCATCGGTAGGGAACATTACATTTAGTTGGTTTGACAATTCTGGAGTTACTCCTGAGACGATAG
>JALZVB010000370.1 GCA_023300835.1 Saprospiraceae bacterium
ATTACAGCTGACGTTTTGATTATTTATGGTTGAACAAGTTAATTCTAAAGGTTCTGTGATTTCTACTGAGCAGGTTGTTTCGCAGCCATCACTATCTGTTACAGTAACTACATTTAGACCCGGGACTAAAGCTGTTGCAATAGCCGTTGTTTCTCCATTTGACCATAAATAAGTTACAGGTAAAACACCACCACTTACACTTACAGATGCAGATCCGTTGTCATCATCTTTACAAATTATATCTTGAACCTTAGTTACAGTACAAACCATCTGATTTGAATTCTGCACTAATATCATACATGTCGATTCACAATTATTTACATCAGTAATAGTAACGTTATGAATCCCTCCTGACAAAGAACCGGCTGTTGCCGTAATCTCTCCATTAGACCATAAAATATTATATGGTGCTACTCCACCAATAAAAGCAACTGTTGCATTTCCATTACTCATACCACAGGTAGGAATATTATTAACTGTGATGCTGCAAGTTAACTCTAGCGCTTCGAGTATTTCTATATCACAATCACTCATGCAACCATTGGCATCTTGTACTTCTACTGTGTACATACCAGCAGGCAGATCGCCAAAGTAGTTTCCTATCTGAAATGGTCCGCCATTAATACTATAGTTAATAGGTGCTGTACCACCAGTTGTTGTTGTCGAAATTCCACCTGTACTTTCTCCGTAACAATTTACATCTACTTTAGTTAAACTACAGTTTAATAGTCCTGGCTCCAAAACACCAACATCACATACTGTAGTACAACCATTATCATCTGTAACTGTTACCTGATGGGTTCCTGCATTTAAACTTATTGCTTGTTGGGTTGTTTCTCCATTGTCCCATTCGTAATTATAAATACTAGTTGCATTCAAATCAGGCGTACCTCCATCTACCATTACCTCAGCAATTCCATCTGTTCCACCGTTACAACTTACATCGCTCAGTTTATCAATAAAACACGATAGTAGTTCAGGTTCTAATATTTCTACTAAACAGGTTGTCTCACAGCCATCACTATCTTGAACCGTCACCGTATAATTACCTGCTAACAAGTCTATGATATTCATACTAGTAGATCCATTGCTCCATATGTAAGTATACGGCCCTACTCCACCAGAAGCAATCACTGTTGCGGCACCTTCATCTAACCCAAAACAACTCACGTCACTATTATTAATAATCTCACATATAAGGCCAGATGGAACACTTATCTCAACCATACATTCGGATGTACAATTATTAGCATCTGTAACAATTACATTATGTGATCCACCACTTAGCATTGTTGCCATTGCAGTTGTCTCTCCGTTATCCCATAAATAAGAATATGGTCCTAAGCCTCCTAGTTCATTAACTGTGGCTTGCCCATTATCTTCTCCACATACAGCAGGGTGATCTTCAACTGTATTACAAGTTAATTCTATGGGAGAGGTAATTATCGTATTACAATTCACTGCACAACCATTAGCATCTCTAGTAGTGACCGTATAATTTCCTTCTAGCAGTGCTGAAAACAAATTGCTTGGTTGCCATGCACTGCCATTTACACTATATTCAAATGGAGATTCTCCACCAGCTGCATTTACTGTAATACTTCCTGTAGCTGAACCGTAGCAAACCATATCTACAACCACTAAATTACAAGTCAATTGACTAGGTTCATCTACCAAAACAGAACAAATCGAAGTACATCCATTGTCATCTGCTACGGTAATAGAGTGCATCCCAGCATCTAGACTATTGGCAGTTTGTGATGTTTCTCCTGTGTCCCAATTATAACTATATAATGTTGTAGAATTCAAATTAGGTGTTCCACCTGTTACCATTACAATTGCACTGCCATCGTTACCTCCATTACAACTTACATTGCTTTGTAATAAAATATTACAACTTAATAATTCAGGTTCTTCTATGTTAACCATGCATTGAACCATGCATCCATCTGAGTCACTTATAGAAACAGAATATGAACCAGCTAACAAATTGAGAATAGTAGTTGTTGTTTCTCCATTACTCCATAAATAAGTATAAGGTCCTACTCCTCCTGTAATTTCTATTGTTGCGTCCCCATCGTCTATACCATTACAACTTACATTATTATAAGAATCAATTGAACACATCAGAAGATTTGGCAAACCTATCTGAACCATACAAATTGTTTCACAATTATTAGCATCTGAAACTGTTACCATGTGTTGGCCTCCGCTTAACATCACAGCTGATTGTGTAGTTTCCCCATTATCCCAACTGTAGTTATAAGGCGCTGTACCACCATTAGCAGTTACTGTTGCTTCTCCATTATCAATTCCACAAACGGCTTCATGATCCTCTTGGACAGAGCAAGTCAATCCATTGGCTTCAAGTATTGTTATGCTGCATGAAGTATTACATTCGTTGTTATCTTTTATTGTAACAATATAATTACCTCCTGGCAGATTATTAAATTCATTACCCGGTTGATAAGGACTTCCATTCAAACCATATTGATACGGCAGCGTACCACCTAAAGCATTTATTGTGATTGTTCCATCAGCATTACCAGGGCAATTAACATCAGTTTCTGATAGTGCACAACTCAAACTTAGAGGCTCATTAATTACTATAGTACATGTTGTCGTGCAGCCTAAATCATCAGTGATGGTTACTGAATGAGAACCCGCAGACAATCCTGTTGCTATCTGAGTTGTCTCACCATTATCCCACAAAAAATTATAGATAGTTGTTGCATTTAAATTTGGAGTACCTCCAATCACTACAACTGTTGCACTTCCATTTGTCATGCCATTACAAGTAATATCACTTAACTTCATACTGGTGCAACTTAATGGTTCAGGTTCGGTTAGTTCCATCGAACATTCTGACGTACAACCATTCGTGTCAGTAACAGTTACTGAATATATTCCTATCGTAAGACTTGTTATAGTAGAAGTCGTCGCACTATTACTCCATAAATATGTAAACGGCACATAGAATCCAGTCCCGTTAGCAGATAGGCTTCCATCAGAACCATTGTTACAAGAGATATTATTATCTATACTAATCGTGCATTCTAAAGAATTTAATTCTAATATCTCTATATCGCATGCACTAATACAATTGTCACTGTCAGTAACAGTTACAGAATGCATACCTGCAGTGAGATTCACAACTGTCATTGTCGTACTTCCGTCATCCCATAGGTATGTAAATGGGCTAATCCCACCTGTTGTATTAACAGTTGCATTTCCATTATTTAAATCACATATAGCATCTGAATTTTTAGTTATTTGACAAGTAAATTCTAATGGTTCAGTTAAACTTATACTACAATTGGTTAAGCAACCATTCATATCACGTGTTGTAACCACAAATGTACCTGAGGGTAAATTCTGAAAAAGTGCCCCTGATTGCCAAACTGAACCATCTAAACTATATTCATATGGCAATGCTCCTCCAGTAACTGAAACTGTAATTTCTCCAGTTTGGTCTTCAAAACAACTTAGATCAATTTTATTTAAAATACATGAAAGCGTTGGCTCTGTAATATCAACTTGACAAATTACTTCACAACTATTTACATCAGTTACAGTTACAGAATGCATACCTGGTGTCAAATTTGACACTTGAGAATTAATACTTCCGTCTGTCCATAAATAAGTATATGGTGCAGAACCTCCGCTTACTTGAACAAATGCTGATCCATCATTATCACCATTACATGTAATGTCATTTTCCTTTATCATGTTACATGCTAGGCTAGTCGGTTCACTAACTTCAATACTACAAAACGTTTCAGTTCCTAGATCATCTGTTACTGTTACAAAATGAGTACCTACATCCAAGCTAGAAGCTGTTACTGCTATTGTTCCATCACTCCATAAATAACTATATGGAATACTGCCTCCTGCTGGCATTATAGTAGCACTTCCATCTGAATCACCAAAACAGCTAATGTTTTGATTAAGAGATATTAAACATCTCAAGTCTGCTTGACAACTCTCAACTGGTCCAACTTCTACTTGCGTCGTACAACTCGGATCGTTCTGGTCAACTATGTCTAATACATAAGTCGTCACCCCGTCTGCCTCAAAAGGAGGGCTGGTAACTGTACCTATACTCAATGACGATCCATATGTTCCAGTTGCTACAGTTGTGGTACCAACATTTACGTTATAGAAAGGATTGGATCCAACATTACCTCCATAGACCAATACATCAACCATAAAATAATCATCAGAAGCATCATTAGTAGTACCGTTGTCAAGACAAAAACTTACATCAAGGTCATTAATAAATACTTGGCAAGGAAGATCATCACATGCATCTGCTTCTACATCTGGCGTTCCATCTTCGTTAATATCGATAAAAACATGATTATGTAAGCCTTCACCTGTAATACTATTTCCACTCCCATTATAACCACAAGTATTGTAAAAGTAATCTCCTACAGAATTACCTGACAAATCCAATTTAACTAAAATGGATAGAACATAAGTATGTGTAGCCATAACTGGAAGAACTAAATCATTAGCCAGTAACCAACCATTAGATGGCGGAACTATAGGTAACACTGCACTAAATGGCAAATTACTAATGTAGCTAGCGCTAACTATAGAAACGTCATCATCAAAACCAGGAAGGTCATTCAAGTCATACTGTATATCCTGTGTACTATCATTTATCACATCAACTTCATACTCCACTAAAAATTGATTGGGATCGGAAGTTGGAACAACTCGTACTACAGTTTTTTCAAGATCAGGACAATCTTCTACTGTGAAGTTTTCGGTAAAATTATTACATACAGCACCTGGGGTAAAGTACTCTAGATAATAAGTTCCTGCTGTTGTAGGGTTGAAAAGGTTAGAACTTCCGCCTTGGGCTAAATTAGTAGATCCGTCAGCTAAGACCTCATACCAGTTATAATTAGAGAATCCAGTCGGGCCAGTATAGTTTACTGTAGAAGCTATACACAATATACCGTCATCAAATAAGTCGCTTATGATCTGCTCCTCAACCTCAACTGTATAAGAATCAGTGAATTCACAATCACCAGCAGGAGTGCTATAAGTAAAAGTGACTGTATAGGTTATATCTCCTACAGGATCACATATCATCGGCGTTTCACTTGTATTATCATCTAAATATAAATCAGGTGACCAAACGACAGATAAATCAGCAGCATAAGCAGCAGGATAATTTAAATCCAACTGCACACAACCTTTATTACATGCATCCACTGGAACATAGGGCCCTAATTCAATTTCCGTAAATCCAGAAAACTCTGAAGTATACTCAAAGCTTGTACAAGTTGCGTCAGCACATTTAGTTGCTGTCAGTGTTATCTCATCAGTAGCAATAATACCAGCTGCCGCCGGAATGGCAGAAGAAAAAGTTACAACGCCTCCACCTGGATGAGAAATATTAAAAAAACCTGCATAACTATTTCCTTCTCCATGCAAAGTCGGATCTAGGCCTCCAGCAGGAACTGCAAAATATTCTATTCTATAATCACCTGCGGGAACATCTAAATCAAAAAAGACTACATCTTCCATAGTACAATTACTGATTACTTCTGGGTGATTTAAAACCATATTCGGTCCATCATCTCCATCTAACGCATCATTTAATGAAACACCAATTCCATGAATGTCGATTCCGAGATCTCCATTATTAAAAATATCATTACCTAGAATTGGTGAATTTCCATCTGAAATTAAAGCAATACCATCATGTGAATTATTGGCAATTATATTTCCATCGCCAGTATTGGGTCCACCGACTATATTTCCAACATTTGTTGCATTAAAATGTAATCTAATCGCACCCAAATTAGCCGTATTTCCAATATCTTCTCCTCCAGGACCTATGCCAACTAAATTTCCTTGAATTAAAGTATTGTCATTCCAAAGCGAATAAATGCCTACAGCACTCGTAACTCCTCCGACAATATTTCCATTGCTAGCAGACCCTATTTGTCCCCCATCAAGATCTCTTAGATAGATTCCATAGGAACCTGAATCCGTCACAACAGCTGTTCCTGCTTCATTCGTACCAACTGTATTTCTTAGAATTTCGATATCCGACCCTCCCTGAAAAAGAAATATTCCGTATATTCCAAAATCTCCTACATGATTGTCATTGATTTCAATTGTACCATTATTATAATAAGTTAAAATGCCATGTCCTCCTACCTTTATCGGATTGTTTCCCGTAATATCTAAGCCAACTAGATTACGATTAATACTCACATCATTACTAGCTGTAGTCAGCGGAATTTGCCAGATCGCAGATAGATTTTCTGAAGCAACGATATTGTCCTCAACGGTTACCCCATCGGTGTTTTGTAATATAAGTCCATATCCTACACCAGCTCCAGCAGTTGCCGTATTGTTTACTTGGATATAACTGTTTGTAATACTAATGTTACTTGTACTAATGCTCCGAATAGCCCAGTTTAGGGCATTATTTATAGTCAATCCGTCTAGATTCGAATTATCAGACCCAATCCAAAAAGCAAAACCTTGTGAAAAGCCATTGACATTTAATTCAATTAGTGGTGATCCAGAATACCCAGGCTGTGTGGAGCCATCAATATGCGTTTCTCCAGTTACATTACCGCCAGTAGCCAAATAATCAATCGTATGAATCCCTCCTCCTGGAATATTGAAATGAATATTATCCGCTCCTGCATTGGCGTTGGCATCGAGGATGGCTTGTCGAAATGAACCAGCTCCAGAGTCATTCGTGTTAATAACTGTAAATGTTGCTGAATGTAAAGGAGTTATATGCATCGAAAATATGATGCAAATCAGAAGAACAAAATCCCAGGAAAATAGAATATTGAACACTGAAGACGATACATTACTTTTTGTAGTAAAATGTGCAAACATACAGATGATTACTTTAACAACATCAAATAAGAATATAGACCAACATTATACAATGTCAAGCATATTATGAGGATTTAAAAAGGGTAGATTACAAATATATGAATTTAATATATATATATATGTGCAATATGTAACTAACTACAAATTAGATATTTTATACATTTTTGTTTATTTGCATGTATTGGTGAATACATTATTCTATCTTTCTAAAAAGCAAACAAGACATTGTTTACTTTTTAAGATTTATATGGGAAAGCTAGCTAAAATAAAGGCCCGTTTTACTACTCCAATCTTCATAATTTCATAACAAAAAACTCTATCTGAGTTGTACGTACCCAGTGTTAAAGCTTGACTACTTTAGTGAATGTTTATACGCCGTCAAGATAAATTGATAAGATTTAAGGATGTTTTAAGAAATTGTCTCTACCTAATAGTGGTGTCGTGGCAAGATTCCCTAATAAATATCTACGAAAGTGATGTAATAGTTGGTAGTTCTAAAGTTATGCATTTGAGAAACAGAAAATTATACCTCATCAGGATTAGAATCTTCTTGAGTAGTATGGGTTAACTCTTGAGAAAAGTATTGTGTTATCTTTTGGGCTGCAGCCAAACCAACAGAATCTTTAAGCTCATCCATACTTAAGGTTTTAATACGCTTAACAGAAGTGAATTGGGTTAATAGCTTTTCTGCTGTTTTCTCTCCTATTCCGGGAATTTCTGTGAGTTCAGTTCCCAAGGCATTTTTAGAACGTTGATCTCTGTGGAAGGTAATTGCAAATCTGTGGGCTTCGTTTCTCAGGTGTTGAATGACTTTCAACGACTCTGATTTCTTATTTATGTACAACGGAATAGAATCACCGGGGAAGTAAATTTCTTCCAGCCTTTTTGCAATTCCTATAAGTGTTATTTTATTTTCTAGACCGAGGTCTTTAAGAATCTCATAGGCGGCGCTGAGTTGGCCTTTCCCGCCATCAATGACAACCAGCTGCGGTAAATCTGATCCTTCTTCTTTGAGACGTTTATATCTTCTCCCGACCACTTCTTTCATAGATGCAAAATCATCAGGGCCGATAACTGTCTTAATATTGAACTTGCGGTAATCTTTTTTGGAAGGTTTGGCATTTTTAAAAACCACACAACTGGCTACAGGATTGGTGCCCTGTATATTGGAATTATCAAAACATTCAATATGAAAAGGCACTACATCCATACTCAAGTCAGACTGCATCGTCTTGAGTATACGTTCAGCAGAAGTAACTTTCTTGGATTTATTAATAGCTTCTTTCCTTTTCTGAAGGATAAAATATTTAAGATTCTTCTCAGCTAGTTCTAGTAGATGTTTTTTATCGCCTCTCTGTGGAACGGTAACCGTCACGTCTCCCTTGACATAAACTGGAAATGGAACAACAATCTCATTAGCAATACTATTGAATTTTTCTCTCAAGTGACTGACTGATAAAGAAAGTAACTCCGCCTCGTTGTCATTAAGGTTAATCTGTAACTCAAGATTATCTGAATTAATAAGTGCGCCGTTGACAATTTTCAAGTAAGACACATAGCCAATATCTAACTGCATCCGTATACAGAATACATCGATATCAATGACTCCAGTATTTACAACAAGTGATTTGGATTGATAATCTACTAGTGTTGCTAATTTTTCTTTGAACAATTGAGCAGATTCAAATTCTAATTTTTCGGCAAAAAAGCTGATTCTATCTTTAAGATGATCTTTGACAGGTTTTAATTGGCCTTTTAAGATGTTCTTTATTTGTCTTATTTTTTCATTATACTCTTCCTCGGATTCAATACCAGCGCAAGGGCCTAGGCAGTTTCTGATATGAAATTCAAGACATACTTTGAACTTTCCTGCATCTATATTTTTCTGAGAGAGGTCATATTTACAAGTTCTTAATTGGAACAACTTTTTTATAACGTCAATTAAGACAATGGCTCGGTACTTAGAAGTATAAGGTCCATAATATGATGATCCATCATTCCAGACGCTTCTTGTCGTAAAAACTCTAGGAAATCGCTCATTCTTAACTACGATATAAGAATAAGTCTTCCCATCCTTGAGCATGACATTATAACGGGGTTGTAACTTTTTTATCAATGTTGCCTCCAGTAATAAGGCATCTTGTTCTGTATCTACTATTGTATATTCTAACCGTACGGCATTTCTTATAAGTGCCTTGGTCTTTTTACGTTGGTGTTTCTTATTTCCAAAATAAGAAGCAATTCTCTTTTTTAGATTTTTGGCTTTACCTACATATATAACGACGTCTTTAATATCTATATACCTATATACACCTGGCTCATGCGGTATCTGTGGGGCTAGCTTCTGGTAATCTTGTGTCGTCAATGTATTTTGCCTATTAGTTTTCGAAGATACTATTTAAGTAGTAACATCTATGAGATGGGATCAGTTGTTGGGAAAGTATAAAAGTTTCTGAATATGGCATATAAGCCATTTTTTAACTAATAACATATCCTAAACTTAAACTTCTTGAGTTATACCATTTTCTAAAACAGAAAAAGGCAGCCCCTATATGCAGGAACTGCCTCTCTAACTCAATAATAAATTACTATCCTATTCAGCCATTTTTAATTCTAGACCTCTTTCGTATTTAGCAGATACTGAACTATTTCTTGCCGTATCTTTATCTCCACCATTTCCTGAAATAAATGATCCTGTTACACAAAATCCTAAATCCTCATAATATGCAAACTGTCCATCAGATGATACAACTACATTGTTAGTACTTAAGTTAATCAACTCTACACCACCGTCTCCATAAGAACAACACATTCCGTCACCATAACTATCATCTATTGAAAGTGTATAGCATCCATCTGGCAAGCAAACATTTTGATTGAATACATCTCCGTCTGTTCCTGTATTATATGGACCTCCTGAAGCGACTACATCATTATTGTCATCTGTAATAAACCAGCTTGATTCGTTTCCATAATCATCTGTAGTTACTTTTACATTGAAAGTTGTACATCCTGACCCTGACCCACCGCCAGATCCACCTCCAGACCCATTACTTGTAGTTGTAAATAATTCATCATTTGAATAAGGTGTCCATCCACTAACGCATCTAGCTCTTACTTTTACACGGTATTCTGTATCTGACGATAATGCCGATAAAGTTAAACTAGCATCGACTGAATTAAATATTGTCCAACCGCCTCCACTTACTTTTCTATAACCTACTTTATATAAAGTAGCATCAGCGTAATCTGTCCAAGAAACTTGTGCTTCGGAAGAAGTTATCCCAGTTACTGTATTTACAACTGGTTCATCACATCCTGCAACTTGTCCACCATTAGATCCGCCACCTGAACCTCCGCCTCCTGAAGAAGCTTGCGTTGTAAAATTCTCTAGCGCTGTATATGCTGTCCATCCAGTAGGACACTGTGTTCTCACTTGTACTTTATATTCTGTATCAGCTTCTAAACCTGTTAAAGAAAAATTAGTTAAGGTTATATTTTCTACCGTAAATGCACCGCCACTGACTTTAGCATATCTGTATTTGTACTGTATTGCGTCTGCAAATCCTGTAAAACTTACATCCGCAGTAGTTGTTCCTGTTGCTGCAGCCGTAAGGTTAGTAGGTACTGAACAAGTTACTGTTGTACCACCACCGCCAGATCCACCGCCACCAGATGCATTTCCGATTACAGTAGAAGCATTACCTGTCAAGTTAGAAAGAGAAGAAGCGATATAGTTTTCTGATCTCGTTGCTTGTCCAGCTGAAAACATATACATACAAGCATCATTTGTATAATCCATATAGTTCATGTGCATATCCGTAGATCCACAAGAACTTGCGCCAATGTTAGGACAATCATAGTATTCTTGAGATGAGTTAGGTGTATCTGCAACATCGTCATCAGTTCCACAACCACCACCCCAGATGTGATCCAATAATAAATAATGACCTACCTCATGCGTTGTCGTTCTTCCTAAGTTAAAAGGTGCTCCAGGTGCTACTGATCCACAACTTCCTGAAGATCCAAATGCAGTTGCTTCTATCACTACTCCATCTCCATTTCCTGAACCTCCAAGTGGTGAATAACCCAATACACCTGTACCAAACTGAACATATATGTTTAAATATCCAGACCAGTTGCTATTAAAATCACCTGTTGTCTGGTTTACTGTTATTGCGAGGTCACCATTAGTTAATCCAAATCCTGACGGGTGATTCTGGTTAGCCAATTGGAATGCGATACATGCTTGTCCGTTACTTATCCCTGGAAAACTAGAAGCCGCATTGTTAGTCCAGTTAGATATATCAGAGTTTGTTCCTGCAAAATCATCATTAAGTATCTCTATCTGGTCTTCTGCCATAGCAATCAGGCAAGTTACATCTGGATTAGAGATTCCTTGAAAATGCACCGCTACTGGTAATATGGGCGGATTAGCACAAGAAGATCTGTTATTAATATTGTTCTTTTCGTATTCCTGAAGTTTTACAAATTTGTTAGCATGGAAAGCTGCATACTCTGGATCTTCCATTAGTTTGTCAGTATGATCATGCGACCCACAATTTCTGTGTGATGGAACATCTACTTTCTGTGTTTCGATTTGTTCTTGGTCAGTGGTGAGACTATCTTCTTGACAAGAAAAAATTGTTAGTGTCAATATTGTTGCGATTAAGAAATATGCAATCTTTTTCATTTTGCTGAATTTTTGGTGTGATATAAATTATTACTTACAATTACTTGTATCTTTATAGCGTCGCTCCCCCTATATCATCTTAAATATTTTTTACTTTTTTTTGAAAGCTTAGGAATGGATAAATAATAAGCTGGTGTTTTGACAAGGGAATTATGTGTCATACCAAGGCAAAAAACGTAGGGATAGCCTAGCTATCACGAGGCTTTTTAACGC
>JALZVB010000371.1 GCA_023300835.1 Saprospiraceae bacterium
GGCGAAATAACCTTTGTCCAAACTGGGCCACTGAGCATCTCAGCAAGAATAACAACATATACCAAAGCGAGCTCAACAGCTGCTGATAGAGACAGTTTATTGCTCAATTGGGGTGATGGTATCAGCTCTGTTGTAGTGAGGTCTAATGGCATGGGAGACTTGATAGAAGGTGAAGACATACAGGTTAATTATTACGATGCAGATCATGTTTATCCTGGTCGTGGGAAATATACACTTTCATTTGAAGATCCCAATAGAGTAAATAATATCCAGAACGTTAACTTTCCAAATTCTATAGATGTTCCTTTTTATGTTGAGACGACTTTTACATTAGTATCCTCGCAATTTCAAGGTCTAAATAGTTCAGTTATATTATTACAACCCCCAATTGACTTCGCTTGCGCAAATAACATTTTTGTTCATAATCCTAACGCCTACGACCCGGATGGAGATAGTCTATCTTATGAACTCATAGCACCACTACAATCAGAAAATGTACCCGTGCCTAGATATGTTTTTCCAGATCAGGTGCTACCTAACTCCAGTAACAAAATAAATTTAGATCCAGTGACAGGGGACTTCACATGGGACGTTCCGCAACAGACTGGAGAATACAGCATTGCTATAAAAATAAATGAATACAGGAATGGTGTATTGCTGAACTCTGTGATTAGAGATATGCAGATATTTGTCGATGCTTGTAATAATAATCCCCCTACTGTTCAAGCGCCAATAGATATATGTGTTGTTGCCGGTGAAATAATAGATCTCCCTATAACCGTAAGAGATATAGATATTGATCAACAGGTCAGATTATTTGCAACTGGTGGTCCTTTTTTACTTCCATTTTCACCAGCCATTATGGTAGGTGACAATAATTATACAGATAGTCCGCTGAATCAGAGATTCTTATGGGAAACAAAATGTGAACATATTTCAAATGAATATTACACGATTGTATTCAAGGGACAAGATAATTCAAAAGGAACGACAGGTGCCGCTACATTGAAAACTTTCAGGATAAAAGTTGTAGGTCCTCCCCCAGAAAATCTTACTACACAAGTCGTAGGAGATGATATTAACTTATTATGGGATCTGCCTTATGCTTGTACAAGTACTATCAATGATTATTTTATTGGTTTCAGCGTATGGAGAAAAATAAATCCTTCCGTCTTTGAACAAGATAGTTGTGAAAATGGATTAGCAAATAGAGGCTATCAGATCATCAGGTTCTTAACCAGTGCAAATGATGGTAACAACTATACATACACTGACTCAACAGCAGTTAAAGGAGAAACATATTGTTATCGTGTCTTAGCCAATTTTGCAAGAAAGACAAGTACAAACAATAATTTCAACAATGTAGAAAGTTTGCCTTCCAACGAAGCCTGTGCACAACTTAATCAAGATATACCATTGATCACCAATGTCTCTGTTGTAGAGACTTCAGTAACCACTGGAATGATTGAAGTCAAATGGATAAAACCCAAGACGCCTGACTTTGATACATTAACTAATCTCGGACCATACCGATATGTGCTGAGTCGTGTTAATAATGATGGCACATTATTATTGGTGAATGAAACTACAAGTGTTGATTTTGCAGCCAATATTCAAGCCATTAGTTTCATAGATCAAAATCTAAATACAGATCAAATTCAATATAAATATGTGGTTGATTTTTACAGTAATGGAACGTTATATAGCTCTTCTCCGGAAGCAACATCTGTATTTGCCACAGCACAATCTACTGATCAAGAAATTGTTTTGTCCTGGAATGAAACTGTACCGTGGATTAATTATAGTTACACAATTTTAAAGCATAACTCAAACAACAGTGATTTTGACACAATAGCTGTTACAGAGAATTCAACTTACAGTGACGTTGGACTCGTAAATGATATTGAACTCTGCTATACCATAATTTCTGAAGGAACTTACAATCTCATAGACGTTCCAACACCATTATTCAATTTTTCCAATATTGTTTGCGGCACTCCAATAGATACTGTAGGGCCTTGTCCCCCATCATTAACAATAGAGAATCCATGTCAAGAAATATTAGAAGGAGGTCTGTCAAGCACTTTTGATTTTACAAATGATATTATATGGTCATTTGATCAAGAAGACTGTAGACAGAACAATGATCTCTCATTTTACAGATTGTATTATAAACCCACAATTGAAAGTCAAGACATAAGTCTAATCGGAGAAGTATCGATGTCTGATGAAAAAAGCTTTAATCATTCGCCTGAAAACGGAATCAGTGGATGTTATGCCATTAGTGCAGTAGATACTTTAGATAATGAAGGGACACTAAGCCAATTTGTATGTGTAGAGAATTGTCCTATTTATATACTGCCTAATACATTTACACCTAACGGTGATGGTAGTAATGACTTATTTGTACCCAGAGAAAATCGCTTTGTAGATCGTATTGACCTTAAGGTTTTTAACACATGGGGTAATCTTGTGTATGAAACCAATGATCCCGAAATACTATGGAATGGAATTTCTATTCGTAACCGTGAACTTAAAGCCGGTACTTACTATTATACATGTAAGGTTTTTGAAACATCGGCTTCAACCACTGTAGAAACGGATTTTTTAACAGGATATATACAATTATTTAGATAATGTTTTCAGGAATAATAGAAGGTCAAAGTAAAGTGCTCAAGATAGTAGAAGATGGCACCAACAAAATATTTACACTACAAAACAACTTCCCTAAAGAAGAATTATATATAGATCAGAGTATCGCACATAATGGTGTATGTCTTACGGTAATCGAGATTACTGATTCTTCGTACGTAGTAGAAGCCATTTTAGAAACTCTAAAAAGGTCAAATCTCAATGCAGTAAAGGAAAACGATATCGTAAACATAGAACGTTGTGTAACAGCCAGTACAAGAATGGATGGACATATTGTTCAAGGCCACGTAGATTGTATGGCTACATGTACCCGTGTTGAGGATCTCAATGGTAGTTGGGAATACACTTTTCAATTTCCTGAAGAATATACTAAACTCGTTATAGAAAAAGGGTCAATAACAATTAACGGTATAAGTCTCACGGTGTCAACAATCAAAGACAATAATGTGTCCGTATCAATTATTCCATATACTTGGGAGCATACAAATCTCAATAAGGTTGTAAATGGCTCGCCTGTTAATGTAGAATTTGATATGATGGGCAAATATGTTGTTAAGTACATGGAGAACATACATAAGAAGTGATGATCTCTTAAGCTGCTTAATTTTACATGACATTTGGATCAACCAATATGGATCAACCCATATCTAATTAATTGTGTTTTAGCTAAGACAGTTCAGCTAGTTAACTAAGGTATGATGCGCTCAGATCTGGCGTATTTTGCACATTTGTTATCTAAATAATACAGCATGCCTAATAAGATATTTCTAATCTCAATATTCGTTTTAATCCCATGTTTAGCTATTGCACATGGTGTTCATGGAAGTGGAATGATGGCAGGTTTTACACATCCCATATTAGGTATAGATCATAATGTAGCCATACTAGGAACAGGCGTTTTAGGCTATTTGCTACAACCTAAAAGATGGTACTTACCTTCTTTAGCTTTTATATTGCTAATGGCTATTGGTGGTTTAATGGGAATTGGTAATGAAGCCACACTATTGATTGAAAAATCAATAGCGTTTTCTGTTCTTATTGTCGGAATTATGATTTTATTCAGGGACAAAGTTAACTACGCTTTGATCCTACTTCTTCTGGCCGCATTTGGATTCATACATGGATATGCACATGGTGCTGAGATGCCAGAGACTAACACTGTAATCAAGTATATTCCTGGGTATCTTATCGGAGCAACTTTACTTGCAAGCATAGGTTCGCTTATCGCAAGAATAGTGAGTAATAGAAAAAGTAAGATAACTTCGGTATCAATAGTTGGCGGTATTATAATTGGTTGTGGGCTTATGATGATTCTTAACTAATAGGTAATCATAATTTAACGAAAAAACATTTCAACTAATACAACTCAGAAAAGCAAAGTCAACCCAACTCCATTTGAGGTAGAACCCACTTTCAATTTCCACTCCTTCATAGATGAACTGTTATCTAGTATTGCAGATTGATTAAACATAGCTATAGCTCGCTTGGCTTTCTTGTTAGCTGCATGATTAACAAGTATTGCTGTAAAACCTGAAACAGCTGCAAATGATAAACTTAAAAAACCAAGAACTTGCCCACTAGTTACACAGATTAAACAGTTTTCAGGATTTGAACTTGCAATTCCTATCAAACCTATTGGCACAGCTGATATACTTAAGTAGCCTAATGTCCTAGCTCTATTCTTCGTATTTACACTGTAATGATATAATGGTAATACCTCCGGTTGTGTTTGAAATATAGACTCCATTTCTTTAAACTTGTAG
>JALZVB010000372.1 GCA_023300835.1 Saprospiraceae bacterium
AATACCTTTTTTATATTTTTCGGGATAACCGCCAGAAACAACCATTACAGTTGCTGCTGTCTTTTTCTTAGTTTTTATTTTTTGATCACCCAATGTTCCATCATAAACAGATTCTATAAGCTTGAGCAAATCGTTTTTCATCATGGGAAGAACAACTTCAGTTTCTGGGTCACCTAACCTGACATTGTATTCTATGACATACGGCTCACCATCGACATTAATAAGGCCTATAAATATGAAGCCTTTGTAGGCGTAATTCCTGATTTTAAGCCCTTCGATTGTAGGTTGAATAACGAGTTCCTCAACTTTTTCCATCATCTCTTCTGTTACAAATGGTACAGGACTTATGGCGCCCATGCCTCCTGTATTGAGACCGGTGTCCCCTTCTCCTATCCTTTTGTAATCCTTGGCGACAGGTAGCACTTGATATGACTTTCCATCAGTCAATACAAATACAGAAAACTCGATACCATCTAGAAACTCTTCTATCACAACAGTGTGAGATGCCGCTCCGAACTTGCCTTCTAGCATGGCTTTAAGTTCTTTTTTGGCTTTAGCTTTATCTGATAGTATTAAGACGCCTTTTCCGGCAGCTAGGCCATCCGCTTTGAGAACGATGTTACCTGTTAATTTATCTATCAAGGTATATCCTGCCTCTATATTCACGAGGGTGATGTTTTTAGACCTGGCAGTAGGAACGTTAAAGTCAGCCATAAATTTATTAGCAAACGATTTACTTCCCTCTAACTGGGCACTCAGTTTGGATGGGCCTATAACTTTGACCTTGTGATCTTTGAAGTAATCATAAATACCTTCAACCAGTGGGGCCTCAGGACCTACGATCAGGTAGTCTATTTCTTTTCTGTTAACAATATTCCTTACCGCCGCAAAATCTAAAATGTCACAGTCGATATTGATACTATCTATTTCAGTTCCTGGGTTTCCAGGTGCACAATAGATGTTCTTACACATGGGACTTTGGTTGATCTTCCAGCAGATGGCATGTTCTCTTCCTCCACTACCTAATACGAGTACGTTATACATAGACTATTATCTTATGGCATCAAAGATAAGAACCCTTTATAAGCCTTGTGCTTTTTTATTGCGTAATCTATTGTTTAATCGTGTAATGAAATCTTTTCTGAAAGCGTTAATTCAGCTTAAGAATTACCTTTATATTGTAGTTTATAGGGTCTAATACCGTTTATATCACTTGTTTAGAACAAAGATGGAAAAGAAGAATAAGTTCGTGTCTCAATTAATAATTTCAATTCTAGTAGCTTGTTTAGTAGGTGTTTCTCTATTCTATGGGACTAAACTCTATACAGAGACGCAGAAAATCAATGAGATTAAGGAAGACTTTGCAGAGATTAATAAGCTTGAATACGGGCTTTTTAATATAGATATATGGAAAGAAAGCATATTTGGAATTATTCAGAAGAAAGCAGATGGGTTTGATTTTGATGTCAAAGACTTAGGAGGT
This sequence comes from Saprospiraceae bacterium, assembly GCA_023300835.1. Lineage (GTDB taxonomy): Bacteria > Bacteroidota > Bacteroidia > Chitinophagales > Saprospiraceae > RFSX01. Next base: position 1,484 of record JALZVB010000372.1, read on the forward strand.
ATTAAGATGCAGATAGAGTCTTATCTGTACGAGTTACATAAAGATTACTTTGAGTCAGGAAAGTTAGCTACTATCCTTATGGAGGACCAAAAAAATGCCGCTCCCGCAGTAAAATTGATGCTTAAGCTTTTTAAGGGCACAATAGATAAGCAGATTAGAAACATTGATTTCAAATCTCAGATTCCGATCATATCAGAGCGGATGATGTCTGAGTTGAAGAAAAAAATTCCTGAGATCAAGAAAGGTATCAGCAAGCAAGTCAGTGATATGTTGGTACAAGAAGCGACTTCCTCTATTAATGATGAGAGGTCTATTATTTATGAAAAGTATGGCGTCCTTACTTCTTTTGAAACCAACGATGTAATAAGACAACAAGTCATAGAAAAGGAAGTTGTCATCAAGCAGTGGCTATATTATACATTAGCACCATTATTCATGACATTACTGCTGTTGCTATTACTCAAGTCATTGATTTCATTCAAAACGGCTATGATTTGGATGACCATAATCTGTTGTGTCTTTTTATACTTTGGGCTGGCCCTACCTATGATAGATCTGGATGCAAGATTGATAGATGTGAACCTTCAGATTATAGGAGAGACGCTTCACTTTGATGAACAGGTCATGTATTACCAGAGTAAGAGTATCATTGATGTGACGAGAACATTGCTACAAGGAAATGCTTTTGACCTGAAATTTGTAGGTATATTGATTCTGCTTTTCAGTATTGTATTGCCATTTATTAAGATGATATTGTCTCTCTATTATGTTATATCCAAAAGTATAAAAAGGAATAAGGTAATAGAAATTGTAATCTTTTATCTTGGTAAATGGAGTATGGCGGATGTATTTGTAGTAGCTATTCTTATGAGTTATATCGGTTTCTATGGATTACTCAGTACACAATTGGGATCTATGGCAGGTGCATCAGATGAAGTGAATCTCAAGACTGTGAACTATTCTAGCCTGTCTCCAGGTGTTATATTCTTTTCTTGCTATTGTATATTCTCAATAGTGATGAGTACACTTATCCACCGTAGGAAAGAGAAAGGTGTTAATTTGGATCAAATAAATCCTAACATACTGACTACGTAACAGCCTATAAATATGAGGAAAACGAATTCCTTGACTGTCTTGTTTTCTTGAGATTCCATAATAAGTCCTCCCAGAACAGAGAGTGGAAAAGAAAGCATTATTAGGTGCTCAATCGATATTTGGTTAGTAAAAAACAGCGTCAATATTGAAATGAATAAGGACCAATAAGAAATGTCAATTTTCTTAATGGCATCAAATTTTTTCTTTTTGATAATACTACCATGAAGAACGATAACTAGGATTGCTAATAAAATCGAAAATATGGGTTTAGCCCAAGTTATAATATCATAACTCATATTCTCAAACGGATACGAGACATAGGTAATAAGAGTCCCCCACAATAAGTCAGTCTCTTGATTGTGTAATGCAAATACAAAGAGGAGAAAGTAAGGGGTGAGTATCCCCATTAAAATCTGCAACAACTCCTTGATATTCATTCTCCTTAGACTCAATAAACCTATAATGAGAACAGCTACAAAACTGATATAGGGAAAGTAGAAGAGACTTGCAACACCTAGAAATAATCCGCTGTTGTATAAAGCCGTTATAGGCTG
>JALZVB010000373.1 GCA_023300835.1 Saprospiraceae bacterium
GCGGTTTTCCCGCATCCAGTTCCTCGTTTGCACTCGCTCTCGCAGTGCAAAACTTCCGTAACTATTACCACCATACCTTCATCGGTTTCGTGGGCGCTTTAAATCAGGTCTCACTAAACCCCTATAAGCAATTACGCGCTTTAATTTTTATCCAAGTCATATTTTTGTGACCACTGCGTCGACCCAGACACTTATACAGTTTATCCACCGCATGAAAAAATACGGCACATAAATTATCAAGATTCCCCACAACCCGAAGTAATTATAAAAATAAAATACATTTCGACCCCATTCTTTCTTTCTAGTTTTGAATTTTAATTCTAGAAACATATCCATCATGCACAGATTTAATAGCATCTCCTACGCGTCCTTTAGCTGATTTTATATCAATACCCGAATGAAAATGATTTGTTCTTATTTCCATAAAGTTACCAGACAGCTTAATCGTATGATCTACTGGAGAAATAAATCCCAGTGTATCTCTCGAGTTATCCGCCCAAACAAATCCACTCACCCAAAGGAATAAAATCAATAATCTAGCTCTTCTTCTCATCTAAAAATAATTCCAATTTGTGTAATGCCTTTGCAGGTTTTACAGTCCCACTTTTTACGCCTTGATTCAACTCCGAGAGTAAATCTTGTAGCGAAGTATTGTAGGACAATTTTTCTAAAATTAATTGTTGAGCGGTTGTTTTAAAAAACCACTCTTTCTGATCTGTACGTAACGACTTGAGCAAGTCAGATTTCTCTAAATGCTTATAGTAACTCTCAATAAGAACATTCACATCATCATTGTAATTATCATCTATAGAAGAATGTATTGTTATCTGTGGTTTCCAGTTGTAATTATTCTTTGCAAAAAAGCTTAAAGCATTTTTATAAAGTTTCACTGAATTCATCGCATTAGACTTAAGAGAACCGTCTGCTTTAGTAACAATTAGCAGATCTGCCATTTCCATGATTCCTCTTTTAATTCCTTGCAGGTCATCTCCTCCTCCAGGCTGAAGAAGAAGAATAAACATATCGACCATGTTTCTTACAATAAACTCAGACTGCCCAACACCTACGGTTTCAATAATGATGTAATCAAATTCTGCCAGTTCGCATATTTCAATCGCCGTAAAGGTAGATGCAGCCACGCCTCCTGATATTAATCCTGAAGACATGGGTTTTATATAGGCTTTGTCAGATAGACTCAGTGTATCCATTCTTGTCTTATCCCCTAGTATAGATCCTTTACTTATATGACTCGTAGGATCTACAGGTAAGACAGCTACACGATAACCTTGTCCGGTTAAGTAACTTCCATAGGCATCAATAAAAGTGCTTTTGCCTACCCCGGGAGCTCCGGAAATAGCTATTTTTTTGCAAAACTTAGATGTGTCTTGTTTACTGTCTAATATTGTCTTGACAAATGATCGATCCTCAGAGGAGTTGCTTTCTGCTTTAGAGAGAAGGTAACTCAAGTACTTGTATTCTCTTGTCTCCAATCCTATCAAGCACTCCTCGATTGTATAGGTTACAATAGCTGACTTCCTGTAATTAGGATTTATGTTTTTACTATGATGAGCCACTTTTAGTTCTATTCTTTATTGCACTTCTGAAACTGCGACCATTCTATCTTCTACTTCGTGTACCAGTGCGATGTATCTGGGATCTCTTTTTGTCAACCTGTTTCTGACAAGTGGTAGGTCAACCTTAATATGTTCTACAAACTGTGACGGCGCATAATTCAATATATAAATGTCATCAGCAAGATATACGGCCTCTGAAATATCATGCGTTACAAATACTATTGTAGATTGAAACTTACGCCAGATTTCAGTAAGTAAATCTTGCATCTGTAATCTGGTCTTTACATCTAAAGCTCCAAAAGGCTCGTCCATCAATAGGATCTTAGGGTTAGCTAAGAGACTTCTTGCGATAGCTACACGTTGTAGCTGTCCTCCAGATAAAGTAGGATACTGCGCAAACTTATGTTCATGTCCTTCTAGTCCTACTAGCTTGATTAATTCTCGTGCTCTTTCTTCTCTTTCTTTTCTACCAACTTTCTGAAACTCTAATCCAAGTGCTACATTTTCTAGCACCGTTTTCCAGGGCAAACTAGAATATTGTTGGAATACCATACTTACCCGTTCGGCTTCATCTGTTGGTTTCCCATTTATAAGTACGGTACCTTCAGTCGGTTTCTGCAGATTGGCAATATATCTCAACAAAGTAGACTTACCACTTCCTGACATTCCCAGCACAACTACAAATTGTCCTTGCCCTGGCTTGTCTTCTATTCTGAAATCTAAATCTTTGATGATCCAGTTCTGTCCACCATCATAACTCTGCCCTATTCCTTGTAGATCAATGACATTAGCCATCTCAGGATTATCATTAAACTGTATCGCTGGCATCTGTTGCTATTGTTGTAGGTGAGACAAATTTATTTCTGTTTCTGTTATAGAACCCGTAACCTTTATATCCAATTATCGATAACATGATCAAGTGGAATACCCAACAGGTATCACCAAAAAGGTAATCAATAAACTTAATATCTATAAATCCTACATATTCATTTACCGCAAGGATAACATAACTGCCCAGTAGTATCCATATCAATGTAGAACCTGCGAATTTCATCGTTGAGTCCCATAAAGATGGCGCTGCTCCTGCTTTCTCATATTGGTTTTTGATTTGAAATTTATGTGGAAACAACTCTTTATCTAAGCCTACAAATATTCTATCTTGAATAACGCCAATAATGATTATTAGAATCAAAAGCGCAAATAACATATCTGTACGAGCTGTTCTACGTGCTGAGAAAAGCAAAGCTCCTATACCGCCATCCTTAGCTATATTTTCTATAAAAATGATGTATGTCCAACTTATCGCCGTCAATACTCTGATATCGTCTATAAGTCGAGAACATACTGATGGAATGTAAACTGACTTTATTGTCTGCCAATTATTAGCTCCAATAGTATAAACTGTTTTGAGGTATACATCTTTAACTTCGTTAATTCTCTGGACGACTATCGGTGTAAGGAATATAAAAATACCGAAAGCTAAAAAATTAGCTTTCATTCTTATTCCTGAACCAAACCATATAATAAATATCGTTGTAACAGCCGCAAGTGGAATGAACCTTACCGCATCTAAAGGACGCTGATACATTCCTTTGAATATTGGGCTGAGACCTATAAGGAAACCGATAGGAATACTGAATAGAATAGCTTTTACATATCCAGAAAGATTCAAACCAATAGATCTGAAAATACTCTGTACGGCATTCAAATTAGGATCTGTAAATAGGCCCACATATGACTTAATAACTTTTCCTGGACTAGGTAACGCAATAGAGGGGACCATCGGACTCTCTCCCATTGTCAACAAGTACCACAATAATACTAAGATGCCTAGACCTATAAACTCCATAAGGAGTCTAGACTTACTAGGAACATCGCCTCTAAGCGTGAATAACCAAGACAATAGGAAGTAGTTTATGTATTAAGAAAAAAAATGCAAATAAGCTGTTGTCAACTTATTTGCACTTGTATATTTAAATCTATTTTTTTAAGCTGGTATAAGCTTGAATTCTGTACGTCTATTTTTAGCTTGACAATCTTTTGTAGCATTTGTCTCACAACCTTTTGTAGGATTGTTAGGACCGTTACCTACAATTATAAATCTGTTAGAATCCATATTGTATGCCTTCATAAGATACTGTGCAACTGCACTCGCTCTTTTCTGAGACAACTGCTGATTCATAGCTGCTTTACCTACATTATCAGTATTTCCTTCTACTCTTACTTTTACATTAGCAAATGTTTTTGCTACTTCAGCAAATTGTAAGTCGATAATCGTTTTAGCATTTTCTGTCAATTGATATTGACCTGAATTGAAATTAATACTAATCGGTTTAGTTGCAAATGCCGGTGCTGTTTTCTCAGCTTGTGTAGCTGGTTTGAATACTTTTGCCTTTTCTGCTTTATACTTTTCTTGTTTCAATTTGGCATCCGCAGATCTTATTGGACTTGTATTGATCACAGATCTCCATGATGGACCTTGCTTAGGGGTAGTACCCATCTCTACAAACTTCTTATTCATCTTGTTATATAGATCTGCACCTCTCATTCCTTTGTAACCAGAAGTAAGCCCGAAGAAATTCATGTTATCACCATGCGTAGCATAATGTACGGTTTCCATCATTCCGACAGCATCTTCTTGTGGAACTTCACAGAATTCTGCTAGATACTTAGCCGCTTTAGTTCTGTTAGATCCGCTTTTGATCTCAGCAACGCCTCTCATCCATCCTTCATAGAATCCTGCAAACATTTCTTTCTTTTCTTCCATCACAGATGCCTTGGCAAACATGATATCACCGATAATGTGTGATTGCTCTTTGGTAGATAATAATACCTTAGCACCTGGAACATCTCTTACTGCGAATATATCATCTGGACTCCATACACATGCTGCATCTACGTTACCCGTTTTGAATGCTGCTGCTGCTTTTGG
>JALZVB010000374.1 GCA_023300835.1 Saprospiraceae bacterium
GGGACAGATGCTTGTAGTGCCTCCTATACAAGAGAAATTCGAAGAGAGGGGACGGACGAAGAATGGGGAGATAGAGTGGTGTTAAGTTGTACAGACTTTACAGAGGAGGTAAGAATTTCTATGCGCCTCACGGACGATAGTGGTTTAGAGATACCTTGTTGGACCAATGTTAGTTCCTTCGATTATATCACCCCAATCTGTCAAGAATTAGAAGATCTCAGCTATGAGTGCGATCAGTTTCATATAGCAGATTTTGGACTTTCTACAGATGATAATAATAATCAATCTTTTGATGATGAAGAATGGGTTTCATTGTTTGGTGCAGAAAAAGAATTATTTGAAAAAGAATTTGGTAATCCAATTTGTACAGATAATATAGCGGAATGTCTAGAGCCTATATTATTACAACAATACCAATTGTTGAGTGCAGAATGTGGGAAAGCCACTATCAAAAGAAGATATGCAGCGATTGATTTTTCTTTAAACTTGACTGTTTTTTCTGAACAATTGATTACCCTAAACTATACTCCAGATTTTCAAATTACTTTCCCTGCTAATTGGGAAGGAGCATGTGGAGAAGAATTTCCTGAAGCTAGTTTGAATCTTGAAAGTAGAGGATGTACTGTACTTTCCTGGACTCACGAAGATGAAGTCTTTGAATCAAATGAAACAGGTGCCTGTCAAACGATAAGAAGAACTTTTTTAGTCGACAATGCTTGTTCTCCGAATAAGGAAATGATTAGCATAGCTACAGGAACGGAGGAAGAAAAAACGATAACACCAGAAACAGTAGCAGATGCAAGCCTTTATAGGTATATCCAAATTTTAAAAATTACCCATAGTGAGTTACCTATAGTTACAGTAGCCGAAATAGAAAGCTGTATTCTAGCCGACGACTGTCAAGAGGAAAGAACCTTTAGTATTACAGCTACTGATTGCTTTGGTTCTGACAGTTTAAATTACCAATACGAGTTACTAGATAATGGACAACAACTCTTATCTGGCACCTCCAATAGTTTTACTACGTTTGTTACGACTGCTAGCTATGAAGTAAAGTGGGGCGTTTCAGATTTTTGTGGAAACACTACCTGGGAGACATTCAATTACGAATTTACGGATTGTAAACAACCTAGCCCAATCTGCTTCAATGGGATAAGTGTGAATATTGGCGACAATCAAGAAGCTGTAATTTGGGCAAATGATTTGCATCAAAAATCTAGTGATAATTGCTCAGGCGAGGTAGTAGCTGTTCATTTATGGCATCCTAGCCTTACCTTTGAGCAACCTACGCTAGAAAATTCCGTGGAAACTATCAGAAATTTACCGCAGAGCCTCTCCTTAGATTGTGCCTATTTAGGTAGGCAAGAAGTAAACATATATGTGATTGACCAAATAGGAAATTGGGATTTTTGTACCGCTTCTGTAGACGTACAAGCCAATAATAGTTGCAATTCTGTATCAGAAAACCAAACTGCTTTAATCGCAGGTAAGATAGTGACTACTGATGCCGTACCTTTGTCTGATGTGAAATTGGCGATCGCCACTGACGGCACGCCGACCTCCATACTCTATTCTAAAGAGGATGGCCGTTTTTCCTTTGAAGGAACAAAAGATAAGCAATATAGCATCAGCTTTGAAAAAGAAGGAAACCTGCTGGATGGTGTTACTACTTTTGATTTAGTCTTGATCAGTAAACATATTCTAGGTATTAATTCTTTTGATAGTCCTTATCAATTCGTTGCGGCTGATATTAACGGATCTAATACAATTACCGCTTTCGATATAGTCGAATTGCGTCAAATGATTTTAAGATTGCACACGGAGCAGTTTCCAAACAATACCAACTGGCGTTTTGTAGCGGCAGATTATTCTTTTCCTACCAATAATCCTCTTGTGGATAATTTTGTAGAATCTATAGAGATTTCTTCTTTAAACGAAGATGCAATAGCAATGGATTTTGTAGCTGTTAAAGTTGGAGATGTTAATGCTAGTGCAAATGGGAATGCTTTGTTAAGTTCCAGTTTTAGAAGTGCAGAAAAAGTATTTTTGAACGTAGAAGACAAACAAGTAAGTAGAGGAGAAACCCTTGCTATACCAATAAAGTCTTCCGATTTAGCAAGGATTCAAAGTTTACAATATTCCTTGCTTTTTGATGGCTTAGAAATCCAATCTATTCAAGAAGGGGTATTTCAACAAGACCAATTAGCCATTTATCAAAATAGAGAAATAGGTACTAGTTGGAATGAGCCTACAACTGCCAATCGCACACTAGGAAAGGAAGGCATATTATATACTATTCATGCCCAAGCTACCAAAGAGGGTAGACTGAGTGAACTTCTATCCTTATCCAATACTATTATTCCAGAAGCAGTTGATCAAAAATCGTCTGTTGTTGATATAGCTCTTCACTTTTCGTCTAAGTCTACTTTTTCTTTATATCAAAATCAACCTAATCCTTTCTCCGAACAAACAGTCATAGGTTTTCAATTGGCCGAAACTGGACATGTTCAACTAGAAGTATTCAATATAGCAGGAACTTTGCTCAAAGAAATAGATGGCTATTATGAAAAAGGATATAATGAAATAAAAATAAGCCATTTAACAGATCTCCAAAAAGGTGTTTTATGGTATCGAATGAGCACTCAAGAAGGGGTGGATACTAAAAAAATGATTTTTGCTAGATAAGAACGAAAGTATCGTTACTAATTCTACTCTGGTATTTTAGGCAAAGTGTAAGAATAAATTGGTCGTTTTAAGCTAGACATTTTTACTTCTAAGGAATGCTAAAAAATTAAGCATAGCTGGGCTACGGTTCCTTTTTTAGGATTTCTTAGAAGTAAAAAGGGCAGTTTAAAATGGCTAATTTATT
>JALZVB010000375.1 GCA_023300835.1 Saprospiraceae bacterium
ACTCTAGGAACTAGCTTTTAGTAAATTGAATCCATAACTGCGATGTTAGCTTTGATGGATTCAATTGTGGGTTAAAGGACTTTAAGAGAAACCGGAAACTAGCTTACCACACATTTACTTCCCTCTCGAGAATAATCCCGTACTTATTATCAATATCATTAATAATGTCACTACTCAGATTATAGATTTCTTTTCCTGTAGCCCCTCCATGATTAACCAGTACGAGTGCCTGGTTATTATAGGTCCCTGTATTACCGATGACTTTTCCTTTCCAGCCCGCTCTATCTATGAGCCATCCTGCTGGCACCTTTATATAATTGGGGTCATCTGTAGCGTAAGAAGGGATGTCGGTAAACTTTTGCTTTAGTAAATTAAATTTGTTGATCGGAATGATTGGATTTTTAAAAAAGCTTCCTGCATTTCCTATCTCAGATGGAGATGGTAGTTTAGTCTGTCTTATATGCGTAACTACTTTATTTATATCACTTATTGTTGGCTCAGATATTCCACTTTTTTCTAGTTCTTTTTTAATTGAACCGTATGACGAGTTAATTACATGATGGCCAAGCTTAGTTAACCGAAGTGTAATACTTGTTATTATGTATTTATCCTTCCATTCATTTTTGAATATAGAATTCCTGTAACCTAAGTCTAATTCACTATAATGAAATGTATGTGGTTGCCCCGTTTTTTTATTGATGGCATTTACCGCTTGTAACACATCTTTGAGTTCAACACCATAAGCGCCTATATTTTGAATAGGAGCAGCGCCACATTTGCCAGGGATTAGAGATAGGTTTTCTATACCACCATAATTATTCTCTACTGACCAGAGGACGGCATCGTGCCAAAGTTCACCAGCAGAAAACTCGATCAAAACATATTTTTCTCTATCAAGTTTAATCTCAATACCTTTATTACTGATAAGAAGTACGGCCTCTTTTATATCTTCAGTAAATAGTACATTACTACCTCCTCCTAATACACTGAACTGGATTCCTTTGCCGAAAGGCAAATGTCTATAATCCTCTATGTCAACAATTTCTATAAAATTGCTAATATTTTGAGTGATGCCAAATGAATTGAATTTGGTAGCAGGAATATTGTTTCTTACGATCATCGAGGTATATCAGAAATCCAATTAAAGCTCACTTTCTATGGTCTTAATTTTTTTCAATTTGAGGAAGTTGAAGTCTGTCTGTATTCCAATGTGGAAGTTATGTGCTCCATCTAGCCCCGGATTGAAACCATATCTTATAAACCCAGCTCCCGTAAAGCCAGACATCCCGAATCCTAATCCGGCCTGTACTATATAAGTTCTATAATAAGGTCTTGTAATACCATCAGCGGTGGCGTCATCATTGAGACCGTACAATTCTGTTTTGGTATACTGTATACCGCCACCTATACTGTACCCCATCTCACCTTCTTTATTGAGGGCAGACATTCCGCCAAAGTTAAGTTTAGCTATTATAGGAAAAGAAATTGAACCTAATCCTTTGTAATCTTTAATAGATAACCCGAATAAACCCAGATTAGCTTGTGTTTCTGCAGAAACTGAAAAACGATCAGATCCATACCATATTTTGGGCCCTAAACCTAGATTAAGAAATGCAGAACCATTACCACTGCTCCGACTTCCACTGTTAATCGTTGGATTACTATGTACATTATAAATATCGAAAGATAAAGTACCGCCAATCCCGAATTGTGCCGTCACGCTGTAGCCTCCACCAAAAATCAGAGAACATACAATTATTAGAATTTTTACACTTTCAATCATCGCCTTATTTTTTTAACTCTGTAGCATTATTAACTGCCCGTTATTTTAAATACAATAGTACCGCATGTTTCATCCCAATTGTCTCTTGCAAACCAGAATTCTTTAGACTTTCTTACAGCAAGAGAAATTAAACTTTCAGTTTTTAAAGTAGAATTCTGTGTATCAAATTCTGCAGTTTCAACTTTTCCGTTCTTGTTAACACATACGTCAATTGTTACAATTCCAGAAGTTTCTGACAGAATCAAGATACTAGGCTGTTGTAATACCTTTCTATTACCCAGTCCATTTTTAATTTCTAAGGTAACATCTTCATCAATATAGATTTCATTAACACTGGTATCTTCTTCTTGTACCGGATCCGCTTCAGGCGCTTGGGTTGTTGTACTTCCACCATCAATTATTACTCTGGTATTATCTTTTATTGTACCGCCATCACTGGGTGGATTATCATTATTATTGTCATTTGTAGTTTGAGTACTTGTTGTCGTAGGCTCTGTAGATCTTTCATTATCAGATGATTGAGGCTCATTATTATCAGCGTCCTTCTTTCCTAAGATGTCATCAAGAATTGAAGATATCTTATCTTCAATCTTCTTAACCTCGCTCGTATCTTCTTCACTGCTAGTTCCCTTATCTGTATTACCACGTGTCGTATTAGAAGAATTTGATTTAGAGCATTCCGCTGTAGCTAATGTAACTTCTGACGCTTCATAATTACCTAAGTTTTTTTGGTTTTTACCAAAAAGAGTTAATGATTCATTCGTTACTCCTTTCGTATCAAAACTGGCTAACAAATCATTCTTTGTGCCTTCAAAAGCACCAACGTTGAATTTAGCATAACCTCTTTTATATAGAACATCTTTGAAAGCAGGATCCTTAGCTATAATTTTTGTGAACTCTTTTATCGCTTCATCGTATCTACTTGTTTCGAGCATATAATCAGCCTTAACGTAAATATACCCTAACTCTTGTTCCAAAGATTGGGCTGATATGTTTAAACTCATACTTAGTAGAAGGAGTATTATTGTTATTCTCATTACGTTTCCTTTTTTTAATATTGGTGACCAAAAGTAGTCTCAATTATAAGATATGACGACATATTCAATGATAAGTTATTCTAAAAGGTATCATTTGAACTTAAACTTTAGTTAAAAAAGTGCCAATACACATGTATTTATGGCTTTTGTAGCCCAAAAACTAATAACTGAAATGACGTTTAATCACTGCATAACGACTGACAAAATGGCGTATATTTGTTTTTTTTAAAGCAATTTTCAAGCGCTTAGACTTTATTTTGGTGATAAACCGTTTTATATGCATAATGATTCTTCTTTGATAGACAACAAAAACACAAAATCCATTGATCCTGCTTTACAAGGACAAGTGTTTGCAACCGATATTATTAAATCTGCATCCAAGTCTAAGAGATTCTACATAGAAAGCTATGGTTGCGCTATGAATTTCAGTGATTCGGAAATCGTAGCATCCATACTAGATAAAGAAGATTACTCCCCTACTAAACAGATAGAAGAAGCCGATCTGATTCTTATAAATACGTGTTCCATAAGAGAAAAAGCGGAAGAGACTGTAAGAAAAAGACTCTTCATCTACAACAAGGCTAAGAGAAATAGACCAGGGACAATCATCGGTGTCTTAGGCTGTATGGCTGAGCGACTCAAATCAAAGTTTCTAGAAGAAGAAAAATTGGTTGACATCGTTCTAGGACCTGATTCATATAGGGACCTACCTGTTCTCATTAAAAATGCCAGTGCAGGGGAGCGAGGTATAAATGTTCTTTTATCTAGAGAAGAAACGTATGCCGATATATCACCGATAAGACTTGACAGCAATGGTGTTTCTGGGTTTATATCCATCATGAGAGGTTGCGACAATATGTGCTCATTCTGTGTCGTTCCTTTTACGAGAGGACGGGAAAGAAGTAGAGACCCCTATACGATTTTGGCTGAAGCCAAAGAGATGCAAGAACAAGGTTTCAAAGAAATTACATTATTAGGTCAGAATGTAGATTCTTACAAATGGCAACATCCAGAATCTAAGGAACAAATAAGCTTTTCGGATTTGTTGATTATGGTAGCAAAAGTAGATCCACAAGTAAGAGTCCGATTTTCTACTTCTCATCCTAAAGATATCACGGATGATGTACTTTACGCTATAAGGGATTACCATAATATTTGCAATTACATCCACTTACCCATACAGTCAGGAAGCTCACGCATCCTTGAACTTATGAATAGGACATATACACGAGAATGGTATATCAGTAAAATAGATCGCATCAATGAAATCATTCCTAATTGCACTGTTTCTTGTGACATTATAACTGGCTTCTGTACAGAAACAGAAGAAGATCATCTGGAAACATTATCAATACTGGAGTACTGTAATTATATATTCTCTTACATGTATTATTACTCTGAAAGACCGGGCACATTAGCGGCCAGAAAATACGCTGACGACATACCGTTAGAGACTAAGAAAAGAAGGCTTCAGGAAATTGTAGACAGACAGGGTGAACTTTCTTACAATTCTAACCAGAGAGACATAGGCAGTACGTTTGAGGTATTGATAGAAGGAAATTCAAAGAGAGACGATCAAGAATTCAAAGGTAGAAGCAGCCAATACAAGATGGTTGTATTTCCTAAAAAAGAAGGTTACAAAGTAGGTGACTATGCACAAGTAAAAATCAGCTCTGCGACAAGAGGAACATTGAGAGGCCAAATAATATAGGATGAAGTTACAAGCTGTAAAACAACGGTACGGAATAGTAGGAAGGTCAGAGCTATTAGATAGAGCTATGAATACCGCATTGAGAGTCGCTGCAACAGACCTTACCGTACTTATAACTGGTGAGAGTGGCGTAGGTAAAGAGGTTATCTCAAAGATAATTCATGATTACAGTAGTCGCAAGCACAACTCATTTATTGCTATAAACACGGGTGCTATCCCAGAAGGAACGATTAATTCGGAATTATTTGGTCATGAAAAAGGCGCTTTTACGGGAGCTAGTTCTGATAGAAAAGGATATTTTGAAACTGTAAATAAAGGCACAATATTTCTTGATGAGATAGGAGAAATGCCTTTAGATACACAGGCTTATTTATTACGTGTATTGGAGTCAGGTGAATACATTAAAGTAGGCTCATCTACTGTTGTCAAAACAGACATACGTGTCGTTGCAGCTACTAATGTAAATCTGATAGAGAAGATAAAGCAAGGTAAATTCAGAGAGGATTTATATTACAGACTCAACACGGTACCTATCAAAGTTCCTGCGCTACATGAAAGAAGAGAGGATATAAAAATATTATTCAGGAAATTTGCTAATGATTTTGCTGAAAAATACAAAACAGATAGCGTAAGACTAGACGAACAAGCTAAATCAATAGTAGAAAATTACGGTTGGCCCGGAAACATTAGGGAGCTGAGAAATCTCGTAGAACAATTATCCGTAATGAGTGAGGATCATCTTATCAGTAGTGAAGATCTGCTGAAGCAAGCCCCCCACCTTACTCAAAGAAATTTACCTGCTCGACCAGGTGGAGGAAAATCAGATTTTGAAGAAAGGGAAATTCTCTATAAATTTCTCCTTGACATGAAAAGTGACTTAAATGATCTCAAAAATCTATTCTACGAAATAGTACAACGCAACGATCTCATAATGCCTACAAGCCAAGCGCCAAGATCAAGAGATGCATCTGCAGAAATAGATAGGATGAGAATGAATTCTCAACCCCGTTATGTTGACGTCAATCAAGACGTCAACTACAATGATAGCTACAGAGATCAACCCGTCATAATCAATAAACAATCAGACTATAGTGAGTCTGAAGAAGTGGAAGAAAGTTTATCACTAGATGATAAAACAAAGGAACTCATACGCAAGGCTTTAAAAAAGAATAAAGGACGCCGGAAAGAAGCCGCAGAAGAACTTGGAATTTCTGAGAGAACATTATATCGTAAGATTAAAGAATATGAAATTGAGACTTAACTTACTGAATACAATACTCATCCTCACCTCTATAATAATTATTAGTTCTTGCGGCTTTTATAGGTTAAATGGGGTTTCTATTCCTCCTGACATAAAAAGTTATTATGTAGAAACCATTATCGTAAAACCTAATAATGCTCCTCCTGACCTTAATGTTGTTTTCCGAGAAGCTTTGAGAAAAAAGATAAGAGAAGAGTCAAGACTTACAGAGAATGAAAACAATCCAGATGCTATCTTTACTGGTGTGGTAGATGGGTATAGAATAACCCCAGTTGCTCCAAAAGAAGGTAATACAACAAGTTTCAGTAGACTAGAAATAGATCTTAAGTTTGAGTACAGTAACCTAAAAAACGAAGAAGATTTCTCTAATAAAAGATACTCCTCCTTTATTGATTTTGATCGTAACGCAGATTTTAGCTCAATAGAAGATGCTCTTATCATTACAATTGTTGATGATATCGTTACGAGAGCTTTCAATGATGCTTTTACTAATTGGTAAAATAATTATATCAGTTTTTTGTTTAAGTTACCAACAGTTTATCAAGACTAATGCGTAAGTGGAATTCTAATCATACTTTTACACCATGAATGCGGAACTAAAATTGGCCAAGGTTATAAAAGCCAAATCACCCTTAAAGTACAAGCAAGAGATTAAGTCTTGGGCAAAAGGTGCACCCTATTCCCAACCTATCGATAGACTCCTCCAACAAGTCAGCGTTACGTCCAAAGGGCTAGAATACGACTGGAACCCAGTTGTCTCAGGTTCATTGGAGACCGATGAAGCCATAGTAGCTGTAGGAATTGTTAGTCTCTCAGGTGTTAAAAGAAAAAACAAATCCGTAATAAAGGACATTCCACAATACTTCACCAACAGAGATAACCAACTCGCTGACTTTCAAATAGAAAGCGTTGAATTAGATCTAGACATTGTGTCAGCGTCTACATCAGAATCAAAGCCAAGCCAAAAAGCTACTAAAGCTGCAAATGTTGATTTTAAGCAAGACCTAAGTCATGCTGTTGATGAAATAGATGATGATGACTTGTTTACCCTATCAGATTTTACGTCTTGGGTAGTTTCAAAGTCAGGTGAAACTGATCCAGAAGAAGAATTAGAGTCAATTTATGAGGATGAAGTAACTCCAGATGTCGTAGATATCTTTTCTAAAGCTGAAAAAAGTATAGAAACAAGAAATAACCCTACTGAGAAATTGGCGGAAATATTGGCTTCTCAGGGACATACTGCGAAAGCAATAAAAATGTATGAAAGCTTAAGCTTGATAAATCCCGAAAAAAGTGGTTTCTTTGCGCAAAATATTCAAAAACTTAAAAACAGGCTATAATGATCACAGGATTAACCATACTTATCGCTTTAAATGGTTTATTGCTTATGGCCATAGTACTTATACAGAACCCTAAAGGTGGTGGAATCGACTCTACTTTCGGTGGTGGCGGTGCTAATCAAGTTTTTGGAGCTGCTAAATCTACCGATTTTGTAGAAAAATTGACTTGGATTCTAGCCATCTCTTTATTTGTACTATGCGTGATTACCGCAGTAGTTGTAAGTAACAATGCAATAGGCGGTATAGGAGGAGAAATTCCTTTACAATCTCAATAGTAGCAGCCCTTAGCCCTTACTAAGAATTATATAAGTTGACATAATGTCAACTGCCTTGTCTAATTGTCAGAAACATCTGATATATAACTCGGCTATATGCAATAATGGCAGGATAACTTTCATTGGCACGTTTAGTGATCTACCCTGCTTAAGTTATATTGTTTAATCCTAATTTTATTAAAACAAGATTTTATGAAACCTATAAGTGATCGAGTAGTCGTTCAACCTGGAAAAGCAGAATCCAAAACTAAAGGAGGAATTATCATTCCTGATACTGCTAAAGAAAAACCACAACAAGGAACTGTTATAGCTGTTGGTCCTGGAAAAGACAGGGCTCTTACAGTAAAAAAAGGAGACAAAGTTCTCTACGGTAAGTATGCTGGACAAGAGCTTAACTACAAAGGCGAAGACTACCTCATTATGAAGGAAGATGACATACTCGTTATCCTCTAGCACTTTATTATCTCATTAATTTTCAAAAAGATCTAAATAATGTCTAAAGAAATAACTTTTGATTCAGCAGCTAGACAGAAGCTTAAAGCTGGAATCGATGCGTTAGCTAACGCCGTAAAAGTAACACTAGGGCCTAAAGGTAGAAATGTTGTTATCCAAAAGAGTTTTGGAGCACCTGCTATAACTAAAGATGGTGTATCCGTAGCCAAAGAAATAGAGTTAGATGACCCTATCGAGAATATGGGTGCACAGATGGTTAAAGAAGTCGCTTCTAAAACTAATGATGCAGCAGGTGATGGAACAACTACAGCAACAGTACTAGCTCAAGCTATGATTACTGGAGGAATGAAGTATGTAGCAGCAGGAGCTAACCCTATGGACCTCAAGAGAGGTATTGATAAAGCTGTAGGAAACGTAGTAACATCTCTTAAGAAGATGAGCACAGTTGTAGGGAATGACTTCGCTAAGATCGAGCAAATCGGTTCTATCTCTGCTAACAATGACGCAGAAATCGGTGCTCTTATTGCAGATGCAATGAAAAGAGTTTCTAAAGATGGTGTTATCACTGTAGAAGAAGCGAAAGGGACTGAAACTTACGTAGAAGAGGTTATGGGAATGCAATTTGACAGAGGTTATTTGTCACCATACTTTGTTACTAATAGTCAAAACATGACTGCTGAGTACGATCAGCCATTAATCCTTATACACGATAAGAAAATAAGTAACGTACAAGATGTTATTCCTGTATTAGAAAAAGCTAACCAAGCTGGAAAGCCATTATTAATTATTGCTGAGGATGTTGATTCTCAGGCTTTAGGTGTATTGGTTGTAAATAGATTGAGAGCAGGTCTTAAAGTTGTTGCAGTGAAGGCTCCAGGTTTTGGAGACAGAAGAAAAGCAATGTTGGAAGATATCGCTGTATTAACTGGTGGAACTGTAATTTCTGAAGAGAAAGGATTCAAACTTGAAAGTGTTGAACTAGAACACCTTGGTACTTGTGATAAAATTACCGTTGATAAAGACAATGCACTTATAGTTAATGGTGCTGGCAAAACTAATGGTATAAAAGCTAGAGTTAACCAAATCAAAAAACAAATAGAAACAACTACTTCTGACTACGATAAGGAAAAGTTACAAGAAAGATTAGCTAAGCTATCTGGAGGTGTTGCGGTCCTATATGTAGGCGCAACAACTGAAGTGGAGATGAAAGAGAAGAAAGATAGAGTTGACGATGCATTACATGCGACTAGAGCAGCCGTAGAAGAAGGTATCGTAACAGGTGGAGGTGTAGCTCTTGTAAGATGTATCAACGCATTATCAAAAGTAGTTGCACTTAACGAAGATGAAGAAATGGGAGTACAGATCGTAAGAAAGGCTCTAGAGTCTCCATTAAGATCTATCGCTGAGAATGCAGGTGTAGAAGGTTCTGTTGTTCTTCATAACATCCTAAAGAACAAAGGAGATTATGGTTATAATGCTAGAACTGACGTCTACGAAGACCTCAAGAAAGCCGGTGTTATTGATCCTACTAAAGTGACTAGAATTGCTATCGAAAATGCAGGTTCTATCGCTTCTATGATCTTGACGACAGAATGTGTAATTAACGATAAGAAAGAAGAAAGTGCAGGCGCTCCTATGATGCCACCAGGTGGCGGAATGGGTGGGATGATGTAAGATCACCTTTCTAATGTATAAAAATAACTAAGGAGACGCTTTGCAATAAAGCGTCTCCTTTTTTTATATCGTTATTGATTCATTAGTAACCTCATCTTGATTAAACCTTACTATTAGGTTTAATTAAATAATATTAGCTTTCACTAAATTAGCCTTCAGAATGCCGCACATATTTTAATAGAATCTTATACGACAACTTGAAAGCTAAATGGTATAATTACGTAATAACCAAATCCTTCTTAATTGTAAAATGGAAAGACGAGCCTTCTCCTATAACTGAGTCTACCCAAATACTTCCTTTATGTTGTTCAATCACTTTCTTACAAATTGATAATCCTATTCCAGTTCCTTGATACTTATTCTCACTGTGTAGTTTTTTAAACATCAAGAAAATAGTCTCAAGGTAATCGGGTTCTATACCTATCCCATTATCGCTTATTGTAAACTGGAAGTGTTGATCTGTTTCAAAACCAGATATTAATATCTCAGGCTTTTCGGTCCCTTTAGTAAATTTCATTCCATTGGTGATCAAGTTTTGAAACACCTGGCGTATTCTAGAAAGATCTGCAATAATCACCTTAGGAAGATTGTCTTTTATTACAATGGAAGCTTCCTTATCATTAATAGTTGCACTCAACTCTATTAACAATCTGCTTAACATAGCAGAAACCTCTATTTCCTCCATCTCAACTTCTTGTGTATTGATACGAGAATAAGAAAGTAGATCATCAATAAGAACTTGCATATTCTTAGATGCTTCTAAAACAATATCGACAAACCGTAGATTCTTTTCGTCTATAGTGTCCTTAATGTTATTTCTAAGGAGTTGCATAAAACTTAACACTGACCTTATCGGCGCTTTAAGGTCATGCGAAGCTATATAAGCAAAATTTTCTAACTGCAAATTAGAATTTATATACTTTGTCAACTCAGCATTTTTAGTATTAAGATCTGATAACTGAAGATTGATTATCTCTTTTTGTTTACTTTCTTCTGTAATATCTCTAAGGTTTCTTATAAGGTAATATTTGCCATCTAAGGCAATAAATCTCACTGCAACTTGAACATCATAGAATCTCTGAGAATGCTCAAGTCTATACACAGTATTAATGACAGAGTTTTTTACATTAACAAATCCAACTAGATGGCGATTAAGAAAGTCCGCACTCTTTTCACCATTAGTTTGTACCGTTGGGGATATTGTTAACAGATCTTTTACATTATCCATTAATGCTGTAGTCGAATTAAGCAATTCTGACATAATTGCATTTCTCACCAATAACTTAGGTTTAATCTTATTATTTCTGGTTTCCTGATATTCAATTATTTCTACACCTTCAAACGAGTTTAAAATCAAGGCCTCGTATATTGAATTTTTTTCCCTAAGCTCCTTTTTGTATTTATGCTCAGCGGTAATGTCTCTTAATAGAAGGTAACCTAAATCTGAGTTTTTATACGACTTTATGATATTGACATTTGAGTAAACCTCTGTTCCATCTTGTTTCAAAAAGACCCCATTGGTTTTCAAAAATCCATCACGCAATAATATAGTGTGATGATCAGATATTACCTCATGCAAATCTATGCCAGGATAGAGATCAGAAAACTGAGGTATAAAATCTTCTTTAGTTAAAGACAACATTTCTCTCGCAGTATACCCCAGTAATTGGGTAGCTGCCTTATTGAACTCTACAATCTTTTCCTCCTTATAATCATAGAGGATCATCGCTTCACTTATATTTTTAAATATATGTTCGTAATCTCTTTTTGTATCCTTTAATAATATTTTAGATGTTTCTCGTCGCGTTACATCAATAAACGAAATGAAATATTCCTTGATAGAATCATCAGGGTTATAAGTAGCTGAAATAAGGCCTTCAATATAATTAGGGACTTCACTGTCAATTTTATAAAAACAGAGCACCTCATTTTTGTTAACCTTAAGTTTTTCTATATCTCGACTAAAAAAATTACGATTATCTTCCTGTAATAATAATTCAAAAAATTTATTAATAACATCAGAAGATTCTAACTGAAAGATTCTCAATACCCTTTCTGATGCGAAATTTATTACTCCATTAGGGTCTAATTTCACAATACCCGATGGAGAAAATTGTATCAGATTTTTAAACCTTGTTTCACTTTCTTTGAGTTCTATTCTACTTCTTTCAATCTCAGTTACATCTTTTTTTACATCTAGATAGCCTATATTATTACCATCTTTATCAATAATAGGTTGGTAAATTATCTCTACTATTTCTAATGGATCCTTGTACTCAACAATATAAGAATAACTTCCGTTCTCCGAAAGAATGATGTTTTTTTCAACCAACTCCATTATATCTTGAGGCAATGCATTTTTTAGATTATCACCTACTGATAAAGTCTTATTAAATCTTGCTTTGAAGTTCTTCTTAGCAGAATCATTTATAGCAAGAATATTAAAATCCTTATCTACTGCTCTAAACTCTATAAGAGAACTGTTTATCAATGAATCTAGTAATGCTTCTCTTTTAGAGATATCAATTGATTCGATTTTATTCTTGGTAATATCCCGTTCCATTTCTAGGATGCCAACAATGTTATCTTGAGAATCTAGGAGAGGATAAAAATTCCATTCGAGATATCGACTAGAACCATCTGCTTCTAATAAACAAAGTTCTTTATTAAATTTTTCACCTTTTAAAACACCTTTGTAATAGTTATCATACCTATCTACAAAGTCTTCATCAGAGAATATTTCATTTACTTTCTTTCCGATCTCAAGATCAATTCCTAATTCCTCTTTATGTACCTTCTGAGCAGATGAATTAAACTGTATGATTTCAAGATCTAAGTTGTATGCTATATATCGAAATTCTGTACCATCAAGAATTGTATGAAGCAGGTTGTCTTTCTCATCAAAATTGCTTTTAACGATGTCATTATAAGACTTAAAAAAGATTAGGAATCTTTTGACATGAGTTTCGTAGCTTAATACCTTTTCTAAATTTTCTAATACTTTGTGGGTAAATAGTAAAATACCTAGATCTTTATTACCAATAATTAACAACTGTTCATTGTTGTTTTTATAATGATCTACCTCCTCCGTACTCGTGAAGCTATATCCTTGCTTTGCAAGATCATCTAATATCTTATTATCTAGCGACAACCTTTCATCTGAAGATACTATTGGACAGCACCTCATAAAAATATTATCACCTAAAACTGAATAGAATTTAGCATCAGCAACATTGAAATGTTCCTTAAAGACTGTTAGAAAAGCTGAGGCTTGCTCGTGCTTGGATTCTTGGTTTCCATATGCATAGAATAAGTCTAATTCAATATCTCGATCCATAAAAGGAGGAATCATATAAGAGGTGATCATATATTATCTTTATAAAACTAATAGAAATTTTATCCCTTTTTAGAGGACAAGCTGTATTAGATAGATATATGAAACAATATACAAATACATAGTATAATACATATCGTAGTAATCGTAATATTACAAAATAAGTGCCAACCCTAGTTAGTGGTCCATTTTTCAATGACTGACAGTAGTGCTAACTCCATCAGACCCGAAATTTATTTTCTGAAAACAGGTCTTCTTTTCTCAATAAAAGCTTGTACCCCCTCTGTAGATTCAGCTGATGCTAATGCCTCCCCAAATGATTTCATTTCCATTTCGTAGCCATCAGAACCTTTGTCAAAGTATGCATTGACACAAGAAATAGTCCTTGCAATAGCCTCAGGTCCTTTTCTACTTATCTTAGTAAGTATTTTAAGTGCTGTAAGAGGCAGTTCTTCTAGAGTCGTCACATGTGTAACCAAACCGTAGTTAAGTGCCTCATGCGCATCTATCATATCTCCTGTGAGCAATAATTGCATTGCTCTACCCTTTCCTAAGTACTGTATGAGTCTCTGTGTTCCACCATAACCCGGCGTCAAACCTAAATTTACCTCAGGTTGTCCAAACTTAGCATTATCAGAACAGATTCTAATGTGACATGCCATTGCCAGTTCATTACCTCCACCTAACGAAAAGCCATTTATAGCTGCAAGAACCGGAACACTGCAATTTTCTATCTTATTAAAAACGTCGTGCCCAGCCTTTGACTTATCATATCCCGTCTTCTCATCTAGATCTGTAAATTCAGTTATATCAGCGCCTGCAATAAATGCTTTGTCACCAGAACCTGTAATTATTATTCCAGATAAGCTTTTAAATTCTAAACCTCCTTCTGAAAAAAGATAATCGAGTTCCGACATCACATCTTTGTTAATAGCATTGAGTGCCTTGGGCCGATTAATTGTAATCGTTGCAATACGATCTTTAATATCTAGTAAAAGCGATTTTAATTCCATCATTTTATTTTAGTTGTGGATTTTTTTATAAAATTTAATAATAGCGTATTGGCATCATCTGATACTTTCCAATAATAAGCAACTGTAGCATATATAACGCCTACAAATAGTGACTTAAATATAATATTAACGATAGGCCACTCATGTGTAGGAAGATAACTATAACTTAACATGAAACCTGCAATAAGCAATATAACCTTAAGATTACTGACTGAAAAAGGATGCATGCCTATTTTGAAATAAATGAAAGCCAATTTGAAAACATTGAAAACAAATAGAGATATGGCAGTTGACATTGCGGCACCTACGATACCATGAAGCGGTATAAAATAAGCATTGAGATATATATTGCTTACCGCTAAAATCAATAAGAAAACCAGATTGTATCTGTAGAACTTTGAGAATATAATAATATGTGTATTGACACTGGTTATCATGTCCACCAACTTGCTAGAAGCTAGTATTATAAAAATTGTTCTGGCATGAGGAAAAGTAGATGGATCTGAAGAGAGATTAACAACATCATCCAGAACATACCAGATCAACAAAAACATCATCCCACCTAATCCGAATAAGTTTATAGAAGCTTTCTTATAGATCATTTCTATCTCCTCCAGATTGTTATCATTCCATGCTCTGGAGATAATAGGAGATGCTATTGCAGAGATGGCTCTGGTCGGAAAATCTAAAACGTTAGACATAAAAGACGCCTTGCCATAAAATCCATTTTCAGCCATTGACTTATAGAAAGGAATCATGACAGAATCTAATCTTAATGCCAATCCTGAACCCAGTTGATTCAATGATCCAAATACTGAAAACTTAAACATTTCAGTTCCTGTAACTGAGGTTTCTTTCAAGTTGATTTTTCCAAAACGAAAGCCATCTATTTTCCACAAATAGAGGACAAGACATATG
>JALZVB010000376.1 GCA_023300835.1 Saprospiraceae bacterium
ATGACTAAGTTTGAATGGGACTTACTCGGAAGAAAACATTTTGACCATCACTTTAGACAATTTAAGTTGTTATAAATTTTACCAATTAACCTTACCCTATATTATGGCAACCAAAAAGAAATCTGAAATCAAACTACCTAAAAAGAAAAATCTCATTAGAGCATTCGAACTGATGTGTCAAGCCAAGGCCATGTCAGAATTATATGAAGCTGATAAAAAAGTTTCTTCTAAGTATGTACATGCCACCTCACGTGGTCATGAAGCTATACAGATTGCTGCAGGTATGCAATTACTGCCTCAAGATTATGTCTATCCCTATTATAGAGATGATGCCATGTTACTGAGTATAGGTATGCAACCCTATGATCTCATGTTACAATTATTTGCCAAAAAAGATGATCCATTTTCTGGAGGTAGAACCTACTATTCTCATCCCTCATTGAGAGACGATGATAAACCCAAAATACCACATCAGTCATCAGCAACAGGTATGCAAGCCATTCCAGCAACTGGCGCAGCGATGGGGTTACTGTACAAAGACGAAAAGAACTTACACGGCGACTTATCAGCAGCGCCTATTGTAATCTGTTCACTCGGAGATGCTTCTATTACTGAAGGAGAAGTATCAGAAGCATTTCAGATGGCAGCACTCAAGCAATTGCCCATTATATATCTCATACAAGATAACGAATGGGATATCTCGGCTACTGCCGAAGAAATAAGATCTCAGAATGCATTTGAATATGCACAAGGTTTCAAAGGACTAGAAGCGATAAGTATCGATGGGGCAAATTTTGCAGAGAGTTATAATACACTAGAGAAAGTCATAAAAACGGTAAGAGAAGAAAGAAGACCTTTCTTAATACATGCCAGTGTTCCACTACTCAGTCATCATACTTCTGGCGTCAGAAAAGAATGGTATCGACATGACTTAGAAGAAGATGCCTTACTAGATCCCTACCCTGTACTCATGGATCAATTAACACAAGCTGGGATAAGTAAAAAAGAACTCGATAAAATAATTGAGTCGGCAAGCGAAACTGTAAATGCACATTACGCTAAAGCACAAACACAACCTGAACCATTACCCAGCGACATAACAAAACATCAGTTTGCAGAGACAAATGTTACTGAGGAGCAAGGTGTAAGAGAGTTTGGTAAAGAGGAAGTTGTTATGGTAGATTGTGCCCTGCATGCCATAGAAGAAATTATGTCTAATGACAAAACGGTCCTATTGTATGGCCAGGATGTAGGTCATAGATTAGGTGGTGTATTTAGAGAAGCGGCAACTTTAGCAGATAAGTTTGGTCAAGATAGAGTTTTCAATACGGCTATCCAAGAAGCTTTTATTATTGGATCTACAGCAGGTATGTCAGCTGTAGGATTAAAACCTATTGTAGAGGTTCAGTTTGCTGATTATATCTGGCCAGGACTTAATCAGTTGTTCAGTGAAGTCAGTAGAAGTTGTTATTTGTCTAATGGTAAGTGGCCTGTAAATATGATACTTAGAGTGCCTATTGGTGCCTATGGAAGTGGTGGACCTTATCACTCAGGTAGTGTCGAGTCTGTTATCACAAATATCAAAGGCATAAAAATAGCCTACCCTTCTAATGGGGCAGATATGAAAGGTCTTTTCAAAGCCGCATACAATGACCCTAATCCGGTCATTATGTTAGAACACAAAGGTCTCTACTGGTCAAAAGTACCTGGTACAGATTCAGCCAGAGTATTAGAACCAGATGATAACTACGTTCTACCTTTCGGTAAAGCCAGAACTGTGTTATCCGCAGATAACGAAAACAGTATATCCATAATAACTTACGGTATGGGAGTTCACTGGTCGCTCAACGCAGCTAAGAATTATCCTGGACAAGTTGAACTCGTAGATTTAAGAACCCTAGTCCCTTTAGATGAAGAAGCTATTTTTGCAGCTGTTAGAAAAACAGGGAAGTGTTTAATTGTAACTGAAGAACCCGCGAGTAATTCTTTTGGACAGGCAATTGCTGGTCGTGTACAGGAACAATGCTTCGAATATTTAGATGGTCCAGTTAGAGTTATCGGTTCATTGGATCTTCCTGCTATTCCACTTAACAGTGAATTGGAGAAAACGATGCTGCCTAATGCAGATAAGGTTGGGGTTGCTATTGGGGGATTGTTGGAGTATTGAAGAAATCAGATATAGCATGTAAACGAATTCAATATCATTCTCTTCTGTGCTAAATTTATATCAACCCTATCCTTTTATATAAACGTTTTCCTCGATTTTATTGCCCTTTTATACATAACCTAGAATTAAAACTTAATTTATTTAAGTTTTAAAAAAGTTAAATTTTGGCTTTATTGACATATGAATTCAAATTCATACGATAATAAAGCCATATATTTGACCTAAGTATGAACTTAAATTCATACGATAACAAAATAATACTATGATGAAAAACATTTTAGGGCCTCCTGTTTGGGGTAGAAACTTTAAATTTAGAGAGAAGAATATAAGGAAAGGGTTGCGACTAATGAAGAACAAAAACAGTTTCCTCATCCTAGGCATAAGAAGAATAGGGAAAAGTTCGTTCCTTAAACAGATAGCATATCTGATCGAAACACAAAGCAAGACAACCGTATGTATAGAGTTAGGTTGTGCTCAGTATAAAAGTATTCTTGATTTCTATAAAGGAATTTACGGTAAATTACCAAAGTCACTGAAAGTCAAATTCAAGAAATTGTTAAGTGACAGTAGTTCAATCCCCAAAAAATTAATTGATGGAATAACAGATATATTTGACTCGGTAGAAGTCATGGATACAAAGATTGACTTCAAGGATAAAGCAATGCATTACAGTCGTCCTCTAGAAGAAATTGTCTCTAACTTCTTCAAAGAATCTAAGGATGTGGTTCTATTCTTAGATGAACTTCCATTCTTCTTTGAGAATCTTAAAGACGAAAAAAACGGAATTAATCAAATCACTCAAGTTTTAGTAAACTTGAGAGATTGGCGTGACTCAGGTCTACCTATGGGAATAACTGGGTCTCTGAACCTACATCAACAATTAGATCATTTAGGAATTAGTCGGAAACTTTTGGCGGGTTTGAATACTATAGAACTCGACCCATTAACAAGAGAAGAAAGCAAAGGACTTATTCAGGCATTATTGGAATCAGAAAAGTGTGACTGGTGGAAACCAGAAATTACTGATCGATTAATGGGTTTACTTCCTGACTATGTTCCATACTTCTTACAGTATTCTTTCAATGAGCTCATTAATCAAGAATGTAAAACAGTGGAATGTGTAGATGAAGTCTTCCATAATGATATCATGTCTGGTCTGTTCAAAGATTTTACTTATCAATTTGATGAAAGACTCAAGTTTTTCAAAAGTGGAAACCTAGAAAAAGCGATGTTGATTTTAGACACTGTTGCTAAAAACGAAGACCTTAAGTTATCTATTATACAAAATGAGTTAGGAGACAACTTTGATTATGAAATATTGACAAAATTAATAGACTTCGAATTTCTAAAATTATCAGGGGATCAAGAATATAGTTTCGGGTTAAAAATCATCAAGAACTGGTGGATTACTAAACGTGGATTAAACAAATAAGATGAGCTATATCTCTAAATTCAATCCTTACAATATGGATGATCAAACCAT
>JALZVB010000377.1 GCA_023300835.1 Saprospiraceae bacterium
AGCTTTTTGTTAATCCATTTTTCATTATCTATCCACTTATAAGACAAGCTATTAAAGTATTACCCCTACTCGATTTTTGCCTTATTGATATATTTGTTTACGGTATATAAGTTTGTTAAATGTGTGAATGTTTCTCTATCAAACAATTAGATTGCATTATCCTATAGAAAGCATTTCAAATATAAGGTTGAATTCTAAAATGAAAATGATGGGCCGGCTCTAAACCCAAATTGAAAAATGCCTTCAATCAAGTAAACACCAAAGTTAAAGTTAATTAGATCTGTTAGCTCATGTGTATATAGAACATCCAACTGAAGATGAATACCAGATTTACTGGTATGGACAAACGATGGTGAAATAGAGCTACTCCCAGAACTTCTTATGTAGACATCCTTAGTCTGACTATAACTCAATCCTGCATAGATTGATATTGATCCACGATTAAATCTATTGATCGGTAATTGTAATCCTAGACTATATACTGTCAATAAATTATATTCAATTAATGGGTTAGAGGAAGTATCACCCTCGGATATCCAATCACTATCAATAAAACTATCTCTGAGCCGGGTATTCTCTAAACCAGTTGTTGAATTCGCTTTATAATACGACAACTTAATCATGAAGTCTTTATATATTTTTCTACCTACATACATGTCATATGTCACAGAAGGAGTCACACCATCTCCTCCTCCATAACCTAGATTACCACCAAATTCATTTTGTTGAGCATGGCTAACCTGACAAAATATATACAGAGATACTATCGCTACAATTACTCTTTTCATAATCTAATTACGCTTAGTTTTAAAAAAATGACTGAGGCCTATTGACAAGCCAAGTACATCAGGATTAAATTGATATCCAGTTATAAGTTTCACTTTGGTATAGTTCGATAAGTTCAAACTGTAACCTGCCTCAATCCCTAAACCCAATTCTTGTTTTGTAGAAAATGTAGACTTTATACCTTGATTGATCATAATAGATTCTTCAGACAATGTCGCCGTTTTATTAACTAGTGAGCGATTTACTTTATGTAAACCTGTCTTGAACTTGGCAAACATATAACCAGATGTAGATACTTGAATGTTCTTAGATATCGAAACTGTAAATTGGTCAGATGCCAGAAAGCTAACGGGATCATTCTCTTCAACGCTGTCAATTATCTTCAACTCTTCTTCTGTAAAAGATTGTATAGCACTTAGACTACCTGACAGGTTCTTGTATTCAATAGACAGTTCCAAGCCATTTCCCAATTCTTTTCCAATTCCAAAACTAATATCATTGATATTATACCCATCATTATTGAAAGATTTACCTCCATTAAATTCGACAAAAAAACTGTTTCCATCTTGGCTGTATATGCCAGTACTGAGTACTAGAAGCAAGACTGTTATTAAATATTTCATAATATATTTTTCATTATTTAATCATGAAGCCATAACCTAGTGAAAGGTATTCTACTGAGTCGTCATACGATATTACACCTCCTTTTATAGAAAAAAGATGTTTGTTATTTAAATAGTAGCTATAAGAAATACCACCTGCTATATTACGACCTGAGTTCTTTCTTGTGTCGATCATAATAGGCTCTGATCTTATTATTCTTTCGCCATTATAGAAAGTATAACCCACTCCTATTTCAAAGAAGATTTTATGTTGCCTGAACCTTAACAAATTTAAGTACCCATTAATATTGAAGTCAAGTTGTCTCTCATTAGTAAATGGATCTCCTGTTGTCACAGTCTGCTCTGCCCCATATGAATATTTACTTTCTATTCCAATACCTATTAATTTGTTAATGTCCTTGAACAATCCAACGCCAATTGTATAACCTGGATTAGAATTAAATCTAGCAGGCCCTCCCTGAATGGTTATAAATAAATTTCTAGAATCGCTAGCAACGTAAGGTTCTATTGAAAGTTTAATCGAAGGTATAGCAGAGGATTTATTAACAGTTGTCCCTGAGTAGATATCATGTTCCCCAAAAGGTAATAACGATATACCTTTTAACCTTCTTCCATTTAAGGTACTTTTAGTTTCAATTGATTTTAAGCCATTAGTATTCTCATCATTCTCTTGCAACAAGTTATTTACAGTCACATTCGAAGATCTGGTTTTTACAGCTTCTTGATTTTTATCAACGTTGAGATTATTGATTTTTTCTGTTGATTTATTAGAAATTATTTTTTGCACTTCCAATGATTTAATAATCACATCAGGATTGCTAATTCCATCAATATTGTAATTTACTACATCATGATTCGCAATTGTTGATTCAGTATTCGACTTATTTTCTGCGACCTCTCTTCTTTCTTTTTCAGCAGAATTATATGTATCATATCCACTATTATAAATTGATGTTTTTTTATTAGTTGTCTCAGGATCTATAGTTGCATCTGACTTAGTACTTATAGGCAATGTTTGTAACGCGTCATTTCTTACCTCATTAGTTGAAATTTCTGTAACAGCGTTACGACTATCATTATTGAACAAGAAATAGAGAACAGCTATTCCTATACTTCCCAATAAAAGCAAAATAAAAAAGAACCTTTTTTTATTCTTCTTTTCTTGTTGGCCTGTATGATCCAGTAGGGCTTCCATCTGATTCCAAGAATCTGGATTCAGTGGAACTTTCCTATTATTAAGCCTTTCTCTGAAGTCGCTATTTTCCATTTTTCGAAATTAACTTTGGAGATTTTTTAATATTTTCACTCAACCATAATCTTGCTTTACTCAATAACCACTTAGAGGTATTTACATTTATCCCAATCTTAGCTGCTATTTCTCTGTGCTTGTAACCTTCTATTTCAAATAAAGTAAATACCATTTTCTGGTCATCTTTAAGCCCTTGTAATAAGTGCACAATGTCATCTGTATTGATCTTGTTTAATGTACTATCTATAGGTCCAACTGTAGACTCTTTTATAGTGTCCAGCGGGACTAGGGTTACTTTATCTTTGTTACTAGATCTATATTGATCTATTGCCGTCCTGACAAGTATCGTTCTTGCCCATCCGAGATAGTTAGTCCCCTGTGAATATTTATTAAGTGTGGAGAATATTTTCAACATACCTATATTGAAAATCCAATCTCTCTGGGATACATCCTTTACATAAAGTGTTATGACTCCAGCAAGCGAATGATATGTATAATCATACAATGCTTTCTGAGCATTTCTCTCTTTGTTGAGACATGAACTTATTATGTTGTTAAGATTATCCACTATACTATAACCTATCTTATCCTTGTAAGTGTATTGTCACAGTTACTAATTCCCTCTGAATCTACCTGATGTTCTATTGAAAGCCTAAATGTAAATTCAGGTTCAAGTTTTGTCATAATACCCGACATTGTTACTACATCAAAGCCTAAATCCGCATTAAGTGTTTGTTCAGGTATCGTCAATATATCATCTGCTTGAGTGGCATTAAAAATCACGTCATCTCCAAAGTCTACTGTATAAGTGTTTTCTCCAGTTGAAACTATAATTATTTGAAAATCTTCTGATTCCAATGGACCAGAACAATCAAGTATTCCCTCATAAGTTCCGGCAAAGTTTACCGTTTCAGAATCATTCTCGTTACAAGACAAAAAAGTCAGACATAATAAGGCGATCATAAAGTTTTTCATAGTAAATGCTTTTAAGTAATAAAATTAACGCTTCACTACTATATCGTTGACAAAAGCAAAAGGGTTGGTGAAAAGCAATATTTATTTTTAAAAAAGATCATCACATACATCTTCACTTAAATCCTACCATAGATTACCCGCATTTGTGAAAACACTAACACTTCCCGTTAAGCAATTTCTAAGGGGGAACTTATCTGTAACTACTACGCTACAAGTAGGGTCATTCCAATACAACAGAATGTTATTTCAATCTAAACACAAAACAGTAATTAATGGCTTAATTATCTCACTTTATAAAAATTATCATATGAAAACTATACTCTACACTTTAATCTTAGTTATCCTTCTGGGATCATGCAATACCCTCAACAAGATGGTAGAAAGAGGTGAATATGATAATGCTATCATCTATGCTACTGAAAAACTTGCTGGTAAAAGAAAAAAGAAAACCAAGTATGTAAAAGCACTGGAAGAAGCTTTTGTCAGAATCACTACACGTGATATGAAACGTATAGAATTTCTCAATGGTCAAGACAATCCTGAGCATTGGGACGAAATCTATAACATCGCTGGAGCCATAGAATACAGACAAGAGCGCATAGATCCATTCTTACCGTTGACAAGTAAAGATGGTTATCAAGCGGCATTTAAGTTTGTTGACACTTACAAGCTCAAAAATCTAGCTAAAGATGGTGCTGCTGAATTTCACTATCAGAATGGGATAAGACTCTTATCATTATCCAAGGATAGGAAAGACAAGAAATACGCTAGAGAAGCATATTCTAGTTTTGAAAAAGTTAGAATCAATAGATTGAACTACAAGGACGTCAGTTCACTTATGTTAGAAGCAAGAACTATAGGAGAAGTAAATATTCTTGTAGAGGTAATCAATAATTCTAACATGATTGTACCTGCACATTTCGAATCAAGAATTAAAAACATCTCTGTTACAAGTCTTAATAACTTATGGAGAAAATATCACATCGATCTATCTAGCAAAGACAGTTATGACTATGTCGCAGAAATGGAAATCACAGAAATCTCAATGAGTCCAGAAAGAGAAACGATTACACATCATGAAGATTCTAAAAGAATAGAAGATGGGGTAAGGACACTGAAAGATGATCGTGGAAGAGTACTGAGAGATACAACAGGAAAAAAGCTAACTGAGAAGAAATTCAAAAGAGTATATGCTACCGTTACAGAAATACACAGAGAGAAAACAGTAAGCTTGTCTGGAATAGTTCTAATGAAAAATACAATAACCAGCGATATGGTACAATCTCGTCCCATAAATGTCCAAGCTGTCTTCAACGATTATGCAAGTAGTTATGTAGGTGATAGACGAGCAGTATGTAAGAATGATGTAGGAAGACTCAAGCCATATTCACAGCCGTTTCCTGATGACAGCGCTATGATTATTGATGTCGGAGAAAACCTGAAAGGCGCTTTTAAAAGTGCTCTGGCTAAGATGCCAATATAGAAACAGGACAGTATTTATAACAGAATAGCCCTTTGCAAATTATATTATGCAAAGGGCTTTTTCTGTATGTCTTTTATCTATTCCTAGGCCTGAGCGGTAGGAGTGAAATTCATAGGAGGGAACTCAGGTCCGTTACCGCCTTGTTTTTGCATAACGACTTTGCCGAACTGGGCCTCGTACTTATTTATATTATCATTAAGCGCAGCCAATAACCTTTTGGCTTGTTGTGGATTCATAATGACTCTTGACTTTACTTTAGCCTTGGGAATATTAGGAACCATTCTGATAAAATCAAACACAAACTCGGCTTGCGAATGAGAAATTATAGTAAGATTGGCATATGTGCCATCAGCTATTTCCTCAGGTAATTCTATGTTTAATTGCTTATTTTTATTTTCTTCTGCCATCTCTTTTAAT
The DNA here is from genome assembly GCA_023300835.1 of Saprospiraceae bacterium. Classification (GTDB taxonomy): domain Bacteria; phylum Bacteroidota; class Bacteroidia; order Chitinophagales; family Saprospiraceae; genus RFSX01. Next base: position 5,534 of record JALZVB010000377.1, read on the forward strand.
GTATTTGATACTGTAATAACAATATAAGAAATGGTTAAAAAATAACTTCCCAATTTATGACAGGCTATTTTGCGCCATTCCTGCGTTAAAAAGCCTCGTGATAGCTGGGCTATCCCTACGTTTTTTGCCTTGTTATGACATAAAATTCCCTTGTCAAAATATGGTACTTTATTATCTAACCATACCTAAAGGTAATCTTGTTATGGAAGAAAAGCACTACTTCGACACCAATAAGCAATTATGGGACAATAAAACCCCTATTCACTTAAAAAGTGATTTCTATGATCTATCAGGATTCAAATCAGGTAAATCATCTCTCCGGAAGATAGAATTGTCAGAATTACCAGACGTTAAGGGTAAAAAAATCTTACATGCACAATGTCACTTTGGTCAAGATACCTTGTCCCTAGAACGTATGGGAGCACATTGCACAGGCGTAGATTTATCTCCAGTTTCTATAGAGGCCGCCAGAGCATTAGCAATAGAAATGCAGCTGGATAGTAAGTTTATTGTTTCCAATATATATGAACTAGATCGCAACTGCGATGAACAGTTTGATATGATCTATACATCTTATGGCGCTATTACTTGGCTCCCAGATCTCAATAGATGGGCTCAACAACTTACCGCTAGATTGGCTCCAGGAGGATTATTCTACATGGCAGAATTCCATCCCGTAATATATATGTGGGAGTGGGAAGAAAATAAAATAAAATACAACTACTTCAACCACGGTAAACCTTACGCGTACCAAGAAGAAGGAACTTATGCTGATACAAATGCAGATATAAGCATGAAGGAATATTTCTGGATGCATTCTCTATCAGCTGTGATGAAGTCACTAATGGACAATGGTATCAAGATTACGGCTTTCGCCGAATATGATTATTCGCCCTACAATATATTTCCTGGTAATAATAAAAGAGCCGAGCAAGAATATATTTTCAGCCCAGATAAAGTGTCACTTCCGCATGTATTTACGATACAAGGCATTAAAAATTAAAGTATTACGTATCTAAAAATCATATATATTCTTAATAGTCAATTAATTACACAATAGTTATTTGTATAATATATTTTGTAACTAAAATATTTAGATTAGATTTGTCGAGAGTTCTTTATGTAATACCATTAAGGACTCAGTATTACCTTAAACCCTAAATCGATTCATTTTGACACCTATCGCCCAAACGATAGTTAATGGTCAGCTCCCAAGCGATCCATTGCCTATTAACCTTGGCCCTAAAGAAATATTTTTTCTGGGCACTATTCTATTTTTCGGATTCTGTGGTTTTTCTGTCTGTTATGATACTATCAATGCTGCATCAGAGACAGAAAACATCAATCATATAACGGAATACCAAGTAGACATTACGCATTTAATTTCAAGATCAACGGCATCTGATAGAGGATATACCGTATCGGAATAAGTCAAGTTGGCTTATTACTGTTGATTTTCTCTTTACTTCATCGTATTTATTTGTTATTTTTAGACTGTGAACAAATACTTTAGAAATATTATAGAAAGGTCAAGTTTTGGAGTTTGTACCGCCCTAGGTCATAAAATGGGTATCGCAAGCGCCAGAGTAAGACTCTATTTTATCTATGTTACATTTGTCACATTCGGCTCACCTATATTGATATATTTGATCTTAGCCTTTTGGATTAACCTTAAGCAATATCTGAGAAAAGGATATCATACGATTAGAGGTTAATTAAATAAATATGGATTCAGAAAAGTTAATATCAGTTCTTATACAACTTTCCAAAGTAGACGAATACTTTGACGAGTTTGAGTTTGCATACTTACTTAATGTTGGCAGGCACATAGGCATGGACGACAGTCTTGTAGAAGAACTTATTAAAGCTCCAGTTTCTAAAAGCAAAAACTTAGCAACAGTACCAGATCGGAAGAGCACAC
>JALZVB010000378.1 GCA_023300835.1 Saprospiraceae bacterium
GCCGCTGCTGCTGCTTTTGCAGCTGTCTCAGCTTTTTTTGCATCAGCCAAAGCTTTAGCTTCCGCTTGAATTTTTAGTTTAGCATCAGCTGCTATTTTTTTCGCTTGTTCAGCTACTCGTAATTCTTCTGCAAGTACTCTTGCTGCTTCAGCTTCTACTCTTGCTGCTTCTTGTGCTATTTTCATTGCCTCAGCTTCAGCTGCAGCTTTTACAGCCATATCTTCTGCTGACATAGGACAACCTTTGAATTTTTTAGTTCCAGGCGTATCAGGACAAGCATCTTTGTAATCCGCAATACCATCTCCATCAGAATCTAATTTTTTATCATATCCTGAGTCACCCATTCCGTCCATCGCATACAAGTCAGCAGCGCAATCATTAGCTCCACCAAATGTATATCTTAATCCTATTCTTCCTCTCCATCTGCTTACTCTGTCTGAAATCCCAAATCTTTCTGTATCAAGATCCGTTTCACTGAAAGAGAATGTAGGCGTAGTACCATCCGCTGCATAACCTTCAAAGTCAATTAATCTGTATGCAAATGGGTTACTATAAACTGTTCCCCAGTCGCTATTGATTAGGTTTCCTACATTAAATATGTCAAACGACAATTGTAATTTATGGCCTTTTCCACCAATATTAGTACCTAGGTCTTGCGCTAATCTTAAATCAAACTGATGTGTAAAAGGCGTTGTACTTCCATTCTTTTCAGCATATTGACCTCTTCTTGTTGATAGGTAATCATCTTGCTCAATAAAGTTATCTAGAAGAGCCCATTGTTCAGCAGCAGTTCTATCACCATCATCTACCAATACTATGTCTGTACTAGATGCAGGAACATAGATTAATGATCTTTCTCTATTATTAGATCCTGTTTCATTGGCAACATTTCTTTCATTGTATACATAAGAGTATCTCTCTCCTGATTGTCCATTGTAGAAGATAGAAATATTAGTATTAAAGTTTCCGTTTTTAGTCCAATCTAGCGTATACCCTGCAGAACCAATTATTCTTGTACCTAAAGCAAAGTCTGACGTCCCAGCTATAGCATTGTTTCTACCATCTGTTGTAAATGCACCTCTCCATTGTGAAGAGTTCTGAGATGAAGTTCCCTCAAATACAGCCTCTGCATCTCCATAAGAGTAAGCAGCAAGTAGATTTAATCCAAAATCAAAACTTTTGCTTAATGTACCTGTAAGATTGTAAGAATAACCTTCACTTGTATTCGTTGCTAAGTATACTGCTAAATATCTGTCGTCTAGATCTGTTCCCGTGAAAACAGGTCTGTCATCATCACCATTAGTCCAATTGAAGTCTACTGTAGGATCACTATTTACGTTTTGATAGAACACATTGTTCAATGTCTTAGTGTACATACCTTCTACTGAGGCTACCCATCCTTGTCCAAAAACATGATCAACAGCTAAACTCGTTCTCAATACCTGTGGATATTTGAAATCTTCTGCAAACAGATCTATTTGACCCAATGCAGCACTTGCGCTAGTAGGTTGATTCTGTGGATCTGCTACAAAAGTGAGATCAGTCAAATCGTCTTCATCTATGCCACCTATTGTGAAACCGTTATTAGTGTACATTCCGCCTGGCCATACAAAAGGTATTCTACTTGTAAATATCCCAACACCACCTCTTACTGTCGTATTTTGACTAGCCGCATAATTAAAACCTAATCTTGGAGAAATCATCAATTGTGATGATGGTGCTTGACCTCCTATAGTACCTTGTAGGTCATAGTTTTCTTCTAAAATCGGTAATGTTGTTGTGTTGAAGTCAGCAGCAATACGAGGATCTGTTCGTAATACAGGTAAATCTAATCTCAGTCCACCCGTTAGAGTTAATTTATTATTTACTAACCATTCATCTTGAAAATATACACCGAATTGTGCTGCATCAAACTCTGCTCTTGCACCAGACTCATCTCCCGTAATATCATCAACTAAAGAAAAAGATCTATCATAGCCAGTAACGATATCATTGTAGAAATTGTCTAAACTCAAGTAAAAATAAGAACCAAAGTTTTGTCTTATAAACAAGTTATCTATACTCATAAACTCATTATGCGTCCCTATTGTAAATGTATGGTCACCTTTATATATTTTAAAATTGTCAGTTATCGTAAGTGTCTTCTGATCTAAAAAGTTGGCAGGAGAGAATGCTTCGCCACCAAAAGATATACCGCCATCGCCATCACGAATAAATACACTTGGAAAATCTTGGCCGATAGGGTCTCTATCATCTACTACAGTAGTGTATCCTACAATCAAGTTGTTAGACATGTTTTCGCCTATAGTAGAGTTCAATTCTATAGCAGAACTGTTAGTCTTATTAGGCCTAGAAACGCCATTGTTAGCAAAGTTAATTGTTGTATTAGTAGATCCATTTAAATCAATATTACTTGCATCCACGTAGTTGTGTCTTAGTGTCAATTTATGTGCATCGTTGAGGTTGTAGTCAACTTTAGCAAAAATCTTAGTACTCTCAATAGTACTTATCCTATCTTCAAAACCACCTGCATCGTAATTGTATGTGTTCTGAAGAAATGAGCCTAAAGCTGAAATATCTTCTAGTGAACTATCTCCATCATATTCTCCAGCAAATGGTTGTGGCGTTTCATCATTCTGAATCTCTGCATTTACAAAGAAAAACATCTTATCTTTAATTATAGGACCTCCTAAAGAAACCCCGTAGGTATTTTTTGTAAATTCATCTAAATCTGTTCCTTCTTCTGCTCCTATTCTGTCTAACAATTCACCGTTAGTTTTACCAGCTAAGTTTTCGTTCTGTGTAAAATAGTATGCCGTTCCAGTCAAACAATTCGTTCCTGATTTAGTAACGGCACTTATACCTCCTCCAGCAAAACCACCATACGAGATCGGAA
>JALZVB010000379.1 GCA_023300835.1 Saprospiraceae bacterium
TAGTCACTCAAGGCTCTGATATACAAGTACAAATCTCAACAAACATTGAAGAAGCGGATATAGCTTCCGTTACTTGGAATCCAGTGATTGATTGTGAGAATTGTCTAGATTTCTTATTTGAAGACATTCAAAATGATCTGACTTATACCGTCACTATCGTTAGTAATAATGGCTGTCAAGAAAGCTTAGATCTTCGCATACGCTTAGATGAAAATGATAGAATTTACCTACCCAATATTATCAATATTTCTGATTCTGGAAACAGCCATTTCTATCCTCAAATGTCAAATGATCTGCTCATCGTAGATGAGTTGCGTATCTATGACCGATGGGGAAATCTTGTTTTTCATAAGGAGCAATTCCCCGTCAATGATTCTAACTATGGGTGGGATGGAATGATAGATGGCACAAGAGCCATGGAAGGTGTTTATATATACACCATGAGAGTTAACTTAAATGAGGAGCTGATTATACGCAGTGGAGATCTTACTTTGATTAGGTGATTAGCCTTGGGTTTTATAAAAATATGCTTGATAAATGGAGTAATATTTTGACTATAGGTAGAAAAAATATCGTTCTTGTTTAGATTAGTTTATCACTCTATTCTGGAGGTTTGATATCCTTAGGTGGTCTACTATTACCTTTTGGATTCTTCTTTGGTTTATATTCATAAATGTATTTGACCCAGATGGTTCTTCTTTTTCTCTTTAACTCATAATAAGTCAAATTTTCAAATCGATCATATTTCCACTGTTCAGTTTTGGAACTATAGTGTTCTGTATTAGCCACATGTAAGACAGAGTTTTTGATAATCTTTCGAATGTTTCCAATACTATCATTCTCATACTGCCACTCAGATTCTTTCCATAGTTGCCCATTAAAATCCTGCCACAGCTCTTTGATGATTTTACCACTATCGTTTCTGAAATATAGGTGCTCACAATTACCACATTTAGACCAGGTTTTATATTTCAAATTATCATCATCGTCATATGCTCTTTTTTTGAAACTGCGACCAAGTGTATCCAGAAACAGGGTATCTAAATGGTTGAGATATTCTTCACCACTTTGATGGCGATATACTTTTGAGGTAACAATATGATCATCATTATATGCAGTAGTTTTTTCTTGGCCTTTGATTCCATCTGGATAGACTTTTTTCATATAGATTTCTCTTCCAGAAGAATCATAAGAAGTAAAAGATGTCTCAATATCCGTAAAAGTTTGACCCAATAAATGAGATATATATTCCATTCTTTCCACCTTAAGTGTATCGCTATAGCTGTAGGTAACACTTAATGTATCCATGATGGCATGTGATGTGTCTGCCATGGTTAAGCTTTCAATATCTTCATTAGATAAACTAAAGCCATAGCCTATAGTTTCGGTTACTCTATCTAGGCTATCATACTTCTCTCTTATGATTACTGGTGCTGCGAAATTCTCACGTAATCTACTTATTAGAGTTTTACTTATTTCGTTACCTCTATTGTCATAAGTTAACTCAACTGTATCAATTTCTCCAGTCATGCCATGATAATTTAGCATCAGTGCGGTAGAAGGAATGCTATCTATACTTTGGCTCGTAGCGGCAATTTGAAACAGAAGGAAAATGTATAGAATTAGGAACCTCACTAAAATGAATTTTTGGTGCGACTCAAATTAGTTAATAAAATAGAATCGACTTTAACTATGTAGAATATTTAACTTTTTAGTGGGATTGAATTCTAGACTGCTACAATTTCAGAATTTTGTACAATAAGTCTAAATAATAATAGAGGGCTCTATTCGTAGTTGTGGAGAGAGCCCTCTATTATTATTATTTATTTCACATTGACTTTATAGAAATAGAATTTACACTAAGACCTTAGTCTAGTTCTTTCAATAGCTTCTTTATATTTTCAGCCGATTCTTCTTTCGGGTCTAAGTTTACCTTTAGACCTTCTTCAATAGTAACCTCTTGGATATCTATTCTAAAAGTGTCTTCATCCTCTGCTGCTATACAAACAATAGAAACGACTTCTCCTATAGGCAAGTTTTCTCCACTAGAATTGAGTACTACATCAATGTCTCTGAATACTATCCACAGCGAAATCTTATCATCCTCATATCCTTCTGGAAGGCAAATGCTAATATCAGTAAGCTCTAGATCAAACTTAGTAAAGTAATCTATATTAACCCAGTCTAATCTTTCGACGAAACATTCATAACCACTAAATGAATCTATTTCGTTAGTTGTAATAATATTGGGAGCATCTCCGAGTGGCCACCAAACACCTTCACCTAGCGTAAATAACTCCATTCCCGGATTTGGGTTTGGGTTCGGTACTGTTAAATCTAATGCTTTTCCATTGGCTAACCGAAGCGATTGGCCATTCTGTGAAGCACTAAATAAGAATTCTCCATCTGATTCTAAAATAGAATTAGCAGTCTGTGTAGCTATTCCATACTGCATTATTTCCGATTTGGTATAGAGTTCAGTCACCTCAAAATCGATCATTCCTGTTGCAAGAGTCCCACTGTCTTTAAATACAAAAGAACTTGCCTCTGCTGTAACGATAGCTCCCTTATTAGACTCAAACGTAAAGTTGTCTGAATCGATACTAGCTCGCTGAATAATATCTTCAGACTGAAGCATTGATATAATATCAGACCTTGTACCATTTAGCTCAGTAGTGGGGTCAAAATCATCGTTACATGAAAATAACAACAGTAGTAGTACAGATAGGAATGTAAATATGGAAGTCTGAAACATAGATGAAAATTAGGTTGTGAATAATAATGATTTCGTTTCTATAACTAAACGTAAAGCAAAAAATTGTGCAATGGTCATATTTTTTTGTTTGCTATTATTTAGAGGTAGTAGCACCGAACAACTTTTCTTATTTCTTACATTTCTTAATTTTAAGTCAGTAGTTTGACAGCTGCGAATTACTTAAATCAGTTTGTAATGGATTGATTGTTGAGAA
>JALZVB010000380.1 GCA_023300835.1 Saprospiraceae bacterium
GTGCATGCTTGATCAATAACATTCAGGTTACCGTATCCATCGCCATCTGTATCTGCATAATAAGTTGTAGTTACTCCTTCGTCTATCTGTCCATCACAGTTGTTATCTAAGTTGTCACATGTTTCAGTTGCTCCTGGGAAAATGTTAGCATTTGTATCATCACAATCTGTGTTATTTGTAACGAAATTGGGAGGAGAAGTGCAACCATCATTGGGTGCCAATGGGTCTCCATATCCATCACCATCTGTATCTGCATAAAGTAGATTGCTGGTAAAGCTTAAATCAAAATCGAATCCTGCGGAACTCCATCTATCATCCCACTCTATGTAATAAGTTGTCCCAGAGGTCAGACATAGATTATTTATTTCTGAGGCATAATCATTACTACTACCCGGTGCTAGCAGGCAATCATCATCACTGGTTGCTACTTGTGTAAGATTAGCACAGGTTCCGGTATGGATAAATAGTCTCGTATCTTGACCATTCTCACATGAGTTTACATTTAAGAAACCACTAGTTGTAGGTGTGAAACTATACCAGTTGGCATTCCTTCCAGATTGTGATCCACCATTTCCTTGATCTGGACCTAGTGTTGTGTATGTACCAGAAACATCAAGCACAAATGCCGTACTACAGGTGTAGTCTGTAGAGCAAGTAGTTGGAGCCACTAGTATCAAGTTGTCTATGGAACAGGTCGGATCATTATCATCAGTTAAACTTATAGTAAGATCCCCATTGGAAACAAGAAAGCCGTTCCCGTTATTGTCTAGAGTAGTTACTGTTCCATATACTATATTAGCCATTGTAATATCACCCGAAATTGAATATGTCGTTCCCGTGTTATCTCCTTCTGGTTGGATACTGTATGTAAAAGTATCATCATTGGAACTTGTCGTGTTAAATCCATTACAGTCTACAAGTATCTCATTGGCTTCATCTATTATACATGGGCAAGTAGTTGGATTACTAAACATGTTGTTCTTAGTAAGTGAACAAGTATTATCAGCACTGAAAACAGCCGTAACACTTACAAGATTTCCATCTGTCGGTAGATTAGTAACTACGACTAATTGTGGGCTCCCAGTTATAGCAAACGACTGACCTAATATGTCAAGCGTTCCACTTGCTGGAGCAGCGCCATAATTTACTTCTATTCTTCTTGAGTATGTAGAATTAGCGTTGAGACAATCAGTAACTCCCAGATCAGTTATGTCTGAGATTATACATTGCTCTCCATTCTGTAGATCATTTTTCCATAGACCTCTACCATATGTAGCAGCATATAGATAATTGTTTTTTATTTCTAACTCGGCTACATGGACATTGGGTAATAGATCCGTGTATGCTGACCAAGTTGTATTTATGTTGTCCTTAAAATAGACACCTACTCCCATTCCCACATATATTCCATCATTAGTATTCCCTTCATAAAGTGCACATTCTGCACCTATTGACGGTAGGTTGTTGGTGATGTTGGTCCAGGTAGCTCCTTGGTCAGTACTTTCCATAACGACTTGCGAGGTTCCTGATAATGTGATAAGAATCTTCTGGTCATTGCTGGGATGAAAATCAAGATAATTAACATTGGTGAAAGTGATTGATGGAGACACATCAGACCATGTAGTACCGCCATTGGTCGTAAGAAAAACCTGGTGCTTGTATGCTGCAATAATCACTTGATTATTGGATTCAGCCACGGCTATCTCTCTTATATTTGTATCACTACTGTTAGATGGATTGAAACTTGATATTGTTGACCAGGTCGATCCTCCGTTGGCACTTTTATACAATTGTGCTTTTCCTTGATATAGTGTATTAGAATCAGTAGGATCTTGCTCTAGCGGCGTAACCCATGCTCCATCTCCAGTTGTATTAGTGATACTTGCTAGTGAGTTACCACCATTGGTAGATTTATATAGGTTGCCAAATTGTATAGAGGCGTATATTGTATTTTCATCTGAATGGTCTATAAAAGTTTCCATTCCATCAGCACCTACAAAGTCTAACCAACTTCCAGAAACGACCACTCCAGTTCCATTATCTTGTGATCCACCTGAAACTCTATCTACTTCAGTTTCTGAAACACCAATTCTATAAAATTCTCTTACACCTAAGCCAGTAGTCAGGTCTTGGAAACTTGTGGCAGCGTCATCTGACATAAAAATACCTCCATCTGTACCACAATAAATTTTGTCACCTTGATAGAACATAAGATCGACATCAGCATGTATAAAGGGTAGAGGGTTAGAAATGACCCAATGCGTCGTCTGTGTCCAGTTCTGTCCGGAGTTAGTGGATTTGAAAGTCATAACACCAGCGACATGGACCTCAGTCTTATCTGTCGGATTAACAATAACATCCATGTCTCTTGGCGCTTGCCCGCCTGTAGCAGTAAGACTATAACCCATTATGTTGTTGTTACCATTACTGTCATCAGATTGTGTTGTGAAAGTTGTACCAGAGTCAGTAGATAAATATAGTCCACCGAAACCTCCTGATGATTCTTGTAATACATACATATATGTCGGATCATCTGCCGTAACGGCTAGCATCATATCTCCAGATGAATTCCATGGGCCGCTTATTGTAGTGAATGAAACCCCATTGTTAGTTGACTTGTAAACATTCCCTTCTCCTGCACCGTAAATAGTATTGTTGTCGCCTGGTTTGAATTCTAGATCATGTATGTCATCACTTGAAGAAAGCACTGAAGTCCAATTACTTCCTCCGTTTGTTGAACGATATATATTGCCCCATTTATTGACAGCAAGTAGGGTATTAGCATCGGTAGGATCTATAATGATTCTGTTGATCTGTGTATTAGTAGCAATTCCTGTTGTGGTATTCCAAGTCGTTCCGCCATCAGTAGATCGCATCATACCTAGGCCTTGTGTCCCACAATAATAATGTTGATCATTAGCATGACTTATAGCTAAAGAATAGATTTTCATACTCGTCTGATCATCAAATATAGGCGTCCATGTAGTTCCTTCATCCAGTGTTTTCCATACACCGCCATTGGGAGACCCTACGATCATGTGGTCTGAGTCGTTAATATCTAGTCCTATTGAAGTTATACGACCTATGTGCGAAGACCAGGTAGATGTATTACTAGCGGACAGCGGCCCCATTTCTGACCAAGTATTGGCCATGATCCTATTGTTACTAGGGTTCTTTTTATTGAATTGTGCTACTTCTGAACTGGTTTTAGCATTTGAGATAACTTTTCCTTGAGCATCTAATGATCTGGCTGTCCAATACTCCCACCTCTTGAATTGCTTGTACCCTGTATGTTTTCCTCTGCCTTTAGTTTCAAAGTAATCTTCAGTGACGTTGACAATTTCTTCAAATGTAAGGGTTGAAGTCTCTGCAAGTTTTATATACTCCTGAGCAGTGCTGCAATGATATGCAAGTCCAAAAAATAGAATAAATAGATACTGTTTCATATACAGGTTGGGTTGGGGCCAATAATAGACACAATTTAACGAATCAAGCTGCTCTAACACGTGAAAGACTGAGTTATTTTATTACTACGTAACAGAATGTCTACAGTTTTATACCGATAATTATATTACTGTAAAATAAGCAGCCAGTATCTGATACAAATACAATTGACTGAGATGTGACTTGGAATAGCATTTAGTAAGAGAAGGACGAATAAGAAAAGGGAACGTTGAAAAGCGATTCGGGCTAATTAAGAAAGGCGTAATATGGATGTCAACGCTATAATAAAAGCCAGAAAAATTGTAGGACATTAAATAGAAAGACCATATGTAAACGATTGATAATCAGTTCGCATATGGTCTTAGTTTGACTATTATAAACCTATCACAACTTTTAAAAATGACTCAAAAAATCATTAGTAAATTGAGTAGATCCTACTTGGTTGTCTCGATAGGTGTGGTCACCTTACTCCAATGGCCACATGTATTTTTCTTTCAATGAGTTAGGAAGCATTCTTGTCTTTCTAGAACCTGTGTTAGAAGAAGACTTGTTGTCTTTCTTTTTGTTAGATCTGTTGTTAGGCTTAGGCCCTTTGTTAGACGGCGTTCTTTCTCCTCTTTTTTCTGACTCATTAGAACTGTTCCCATTAGAGGGCTTTTTTCTATTGTTATTTCTTCTTTTAGAGTTTTCTGACTTTACTGCATAAGATTCCTTGTCTTTAGATTCTGACTTTGATCCTCTGTTGTTTGATTCAGATTTCCCTCCTTTAGATTTAGGGCTGTTTTTACTCCTTGCGTTATTGCGACCGCCTCCTGCTTTATTTTTATTGGCAAAGAATTCTTGTTTCCTCCTTTGTTTCTCTTTATTCCATTCTTTCTTCTCCGCATTGGTCATAGGCTTATCAGTCTGCGGGAATGGGTTATCGCTTATGACATCTATTTTTTTCTTTATCAGCCTTTCTATTCCTCTTACAAATTCATTCTCTTCTGGCTCACATATAGATATAGCTACACCTTCTTCACCAGCTCTTCCTGATCTTCCTATTCTGTGGACATAAGTTTCTGGTAGATTAGGCACATCATAATTGATGACGTATTTGAGTTTATCGATATCGATTCCTCTTGCTGCGATATCTGTAGCTACAAGGACTTTACATTGACCTTCTTTGAACTTCTTTAGCGCTCGTTGTCTAGAGTTTTGAGCTTTATCACCGTGTATGGCTTCTGCTTTGATATTACATTTAACCAGATTCCTAGTGATACGATCACAACCATGCTTAGTCCTAGAAAAGACTAATACTTGCTCAATCCTTGGGTCTTCTAGTATGTGAAGAAGTAATTTGCCTTTATCTGTTCTATTTGTATAGAATATGTGCTGTTGAATTGTTTCTGCTGTCGAACTGACAACGGCAACCTCTACCATAACAGGATTAACGAGGATCGTGTTAGATAACTTTACAATATTATCTGGCATCGTTGCAGAGAAAAACAAAGATTGTCTTTTCTCAGGTAACAACTTAAGTAACTTCTTGATATCGTTGATAAAACCCATATCTAGCATCCTATCCGCTTCATCGAGTACAAATAGCTCTACGTTTGCTATTGTAAGATGCCCTTGGTTAAGAAGATCTAATAATCTCCCAGGTGTTGCAACTAGGATGTCTACGCCTCTTTTGAGCTTAGCGACTTGGCTACCTTGGCTTACGCCACCAAAAATAACAGTATGCTGCAGCTTAGTATGTTTTCCATATTCACGGATATTTTCATCTATCTGTATAGCAAGCTCTCTTGTAGGTGTAACGATAAGCGACCTTATTTTAGGCCTACCCGTGTTATTCTTTACACTTTCGTGTATAAGCTGTATGATCGGAATAGCAAATGCTGCCGTCTTACCTGTACCTGTTTGAGCACAACCTAGAACATCTTTTTTCTGAAGTATATGCGGAATCGCTTTCGCTTGTATAGGGGTAGGTTCTGTATAACCTTTTTGTTCTAGAGCCCTTAGTACAGGCTCAATAATATTCAATTCTTTAAATTTCATTTTTATTTCTGACTTCTCTTTATCAAATCCTTCTAGTCCTAACCTTTTGGGGAAGGTATTGTCGGAAAGGTATATTTAGGCTGCGAAAGTACAGTTTATAAGCCTGACATGAAAGTATCTATCTTACTTTTATAGTATTATACATAGAATAATTTACTATATGATTGACTTAAGACTATCTTTATAGCAGTTATAAAACGTTTAGCTCACTTCTTTTACTTGATTTGTTGTGGTTTTAGAAAATATTCATGTTCTAAAAGTTATTAATATATAAATTGCTCTATATGACGGATATTATGCCAAAAATTATAGAATTAGCATAATTTTTGATTTGCTATTGATATTACAATTATATGTTATGTCAACAATTACAAGATATTCTGATAATGATCTTATCCAGTTTGAGGCCTTGATTGTCAAAAAACTAAAAGAAGCTCAGGTAGGGTTGAACTTTTATAAAGCTCAAATTTCTGAATTGTCAGAAGCAGATCAACGTAAAATGAAAAGCCTTGGTGATTCATCAGGATTTATAGAAAGTGAAAGGTTACAGCAGTTATCGGCACGTCAAAAGAAGCTTATTCATCATCTAGAGAATGCTAGATTGAGAATTAAAAACAAAGTTTATGGCATATGTAGACAATCAAATGAGTTGATTTCTAAAGAACGGCTTTTAGCAGTCCCTCATGCTACTTTGAGTATAAAAGCAAAACAAAGTAGAATAACTAAGAACAAATAGATAAAAGAAATAAAGGTGAAAAGAACTGGAGCAGTAATAGGATTGATAATGCTGGTATTGATAATAGACCAAACCCTTAAGTTTTATATTAAACTGAATTATCCTTTGGGTGGAGGCTTTGATATACTGGGGCAGGATTGGGCTAAGATACATTTTATAGAAAACAAAGGAATGGCATTTGGCTTATCCTTTGGAGGAGTGATAGGTAAATATGTGCTCAGTATATTTAGAATTATCATGGTAGGTACACTAATATATCTACTCAATCATATGATTAGAAACAAAGAATCTTACGGTCTACAATTAAGCTTTGCATTGATAATTGCAGGCGCCATAGGTAACATTATTGACAGTGCATTTTATGGTCTTATCTTTTCTAATACTTCTTACCACTTAGGTAATATAGCGGAGTTGTTTCCTGCCGGGGGAGGGTATGCGCCTTTCTTACAAGGTAAGGTGGTCGATATGTTTTATTTCCCTATGATTAATTCTACTTACCCAGAGTGGTTACCTGTATTAGGCGGAGATAGTTTCTCTTTTTTCAGACCTGTATTCAATGTTGCTGATAGTGCCATATCAGTAGGAGTGGTATTGATATTGATGTTTCATCGGTCTTACTTTGTGAGTAAGGAAATAGAAAAGGATAGTTCAATTACAAATTAACTTAAGAATACCGCACATGTTTTAATAGAATTTTGCTCATCTCTTCGTCGGAAATATTCATCATAACTAAGGCTATGCCTGCGTCTTTCGCCTTAATTTGAACAAATTCTCTGTAAATCTTATTCAGCACCTAAACTAGTATTAGTAAGACTTTAAGATGTCTAGATAAAAAAAGGGGTTGTTCATTTTTGAAC
>JALZVB010000381.1 GCA_023300835.1 Saprospiraceae bacterium
GCAATGTCCTTAGAATCTATTCTACGAGATGTATTGTACTGAACGATAAGCGTCCCCCCTCTTTCGGCATAACTGTATAGATCGGTGTTGTAGAGTTTTAGTTCTTTTATTGTGTTGTATGCTCTTATACCTATAGCAATCGCATCATAGTCATCTAGATGTGTAGAGCTGATCTCTGCAGGATCTATCAATGTTACTTTGTAACCTACGTACTCTAGACATTCTGGCATTTTGTCACCGGCACCCATAATGTAACCGATATTATTTTCTGCTTTGGCAAGCGGCACTTTTACAATTTTAGATTGTGCAGGCATAAGAACTGTCTGTAGTGGAATGTGATCGTAATCTATGTTGATTAGTTGTTGGGTAAGTATTTCTCCAGCATCAATTACCGCATTAATATTTCCTTCGGACACTTCCGCAGGAGCATGTAATTGAAAGGTGTATTTCTTATCCATACCTTTATTAGGGATATCAACGTCTACTGTTTCTGGAGTTACTGACCATCCTGTGGGAAGATTTAATTTTAATTTACCAGAAAATTTATCCTTATGTGCTTTCACTTTCACCTCTAGTGATTGTGCATTGTTATCTGAAAAAAGATACATATCCTTATCAAAAGACATACTAGCGCTAGGCACTACGACAAACGGTTGCCTTATTTCTCCTATCGAAGGAACGGCAAATCTATAAACGACATCCTTCGAGAAGTTTAATGTTCTTCCCTCGATCCCTATAGTGAAATGACATTTATAAGGTGCTGGACTCTGTGGTAGATTCCTGAGGAGTATATCATCTACTCTGTAAGCACCTAAGCTTCCTTTGGCGTCAAGCCAATAAGGATTAGAATAAGGCATGTCTTTGGCTACAACCAAATCTTGAAAAAACTTATTTTCAGAAAACGGCTCTAGTTCCTGAGTGATAGATTGATCAATATCATTAATAAAAATCTTCTTAACTGAAATAGGAAACTTACTTCTGTTGGTCAATTCGATTGTAACATCAGTACTATCTCCTCTAGTCGTCTGCTGTGCATCAGCACCTGCTTCAGCAAATAAACCGAGACAAGAGATAATAATATCAGTCAGTTCTTTTTCTTTTATATCTCTCCAGTGATCATTTTTTACATTCGACAATAAGTCATGAATGTCTAGTAGATCTGAAAGACTGGCCGTAGGATTTCTGAAATCATAATTACTCAGAACACCGTCCATTTTATTTTTGATAGCTTCACCTCCTTCTACTCTTGACCATGTTGTATTTATACCTTCCCAAATGTTATTTTTATCAGAAGGCTTTTCTCCTTTCATAAACTCTAGATACTCTGTCTGGGGACTTCTAGAGGCAGAGCTTCCAAATCCTTGAGAGAGATGTTTGCTTCTTGCGATACTGGCAATCTCGGTATTAGATATGCCTAGAGTGGGGTAGTAACCATCTACATCTATGGCTGCCATGTTGGATTTGTCAACAGACTTAAATTTCTCTCTGCCACCATATCTCCACCAAGATGTGTTGTAATATAATCGTGTTGCAGACCAGGTGTCTGTATGTTGGAGTTGTTCTGGATAGATGCTTCTATCAGCTGTTATGTCAAATGCGTCAATAGACAATAGTGCTGAAGTCGTATGATGACCATGTGTTTTTCCAGCCCGCCTTTGATCAAATCTGTTGATGATAATATCTGGCTTGAATGATCTTATGACATAAGTCATATCTGCCATGACTTGTTCCTTATTCCAGATCTCTAACGTCTCTTCTGGATTTTTGGAAAAACTAAAATCATTGGCTCTACTGAAAAACTGCTGACCGCCATCTACACTTCTAGCCATTTGTAATTCTTGAGATCTTATAACGCCTAGGAGTTCCCTTATTTCTGTTCCAATAAGATTCTGTCCGCCATCACCTCTTGTCAATGATAAGTACGCAGTCCTAGCATGCATACCATTAGAAAGATGAGAAATAAGCCTTGTGTTCTCATCATCTGGATGTGCAGCGACATATAGAACGGAACCTAGAAAATTGAATTTCTCCAACTGTTCATATATTTCTGCACTATTAGGTTGTGTTTTATTCTGGGCATGGCATAAGGATGAACTTATCATGATAATAAGTACCCATATAGATAGTCTGCGATTGATCATCATGTGATAGTCTTAATTAGAGTAATGAAAAATTGAGCAAAAAAAAACGTGCTAAGCATGTTCTGTAGGCATCTGGCAATCTTCTTCAGGTTTTTTGCCACAGACACCGCATTCTCCCAATTTATTCTTGATCATCGGGTTATTGGTCGCGCAAGTCCCTCTGAATTCTTGTCCTGTAAATATCTGTTTGATATTAATAAGACCAAATGAAATAAAGAATACAGAGAATATGATGGCAAATGTGGGTAATAATTCAGTCATAATGTACTTACTTTAATCTTTGAAAATGTTTATACCTCTAGTTTTTTGGTATCTAAAAGGTATAACACAAAAATAACTAATCTGTTGACTATGGATTCAAAGGCTTTGGCATTTATGCGACTTGTAGGTATTATGGACGATCTGAGGGAGAAATGTCCCTGGGATAGAAAACAAACCATACAATCTCTTAGAAAATTAACCATTGAGGAGATGTATGAGCTTGTAGATGCGATTACAGAAAACGATTATGAGGGTATCAAAGAAGAAATTGGAGATATATTCCTTCATCTGGTTTTCTATGCCAAAATAGGTACGGAGCAAGGGCAGTTTACATTAGAGGAGTCACTCAATGGCATATGTGATAAGTTGATTAATCGGCATCCACATATATACGGCGATATCGTTGTGAATAATGAAGAAGATGTCAAGCGTAACTGGGAGCAAATCAAACTCAAAGAAGGTAAGAAATCCGTATTAGGAGGTGTCCCAAAGGCTTTGCCTGCTATGGTCAAGGCATACAGGTTACAAGAAAAGACAGCTACGGTAGGTTTTGAATGGGATAAAATAGAGGATGTCTGGGCTAAAGTATTGGAAGAGAAGCAAGAGTTAGAGGAAGCTGTTGCCGAAGGCGATATTGATCATATAGAGGAAGAATTTGGTGATATGATGTTTTCTATGGTAAATTATGCTCGATTTCTCAATATAGATCCAGAGCAAGCGCTTGAGAAAATAAACAAGAAATTCAAAAAAAGATTTGAATATATAGAAGAACATGCACCTAAATCCCTGGCTGATATGAGCTTAGATGAGATGGATGCCTTGTGGAATGAGAGTAAGGTTAAGTTCAGACAATAGCTTATTTATAAGTTTGGATTCATTTTTGACATACATGTTTTATTCCTTATATCGTGATTTTGGATTTCTTATTTTAATTAGCGTTTATAATCACAAGTAAGAACAGATTATCTATACCATTATTAAATCTCTAGATAAACACAAAAACCAACATTAATTATGAAACGTAACTTAGCATTAGAATTTATTAGAGCCACAGAAATTGCTGCGATTAACTCAGCAAGATGGATGGGTAAAGGCGATGAAAAAGCTGCAGATCAAGCTGCTGTAGATGGCATGCGTAAAATGCTAGATACCGTAGACTGCCGTGGTGTTGTTGTAATAGGGGAGGGTGAAAGAGATGAAGCGCCTATGCTATATATCGGAGAGAAAGTAGGTAGTGGAACTGGCCCAGAATTAGAGATTGCACTAGATCCTCTAGAGGGAACAACGATATGTGCAACTGGAGGTGCCAATTCTATTTCAGTAATGGCTATAGGAGAAAAAGGTTGCTTATTGAATGCACCAGATATTTATATGAATAAATTAGCCGTAGGGCCTATCGGAGTCGGCGTTGTAGATATAAGAAATACACCTACAGAAAACCTGACTAAGTTAGCTGCTAAGAAAGGCTGTGAGATAATGGATCTTACCGTGGTGATTTTAGACAGACCTAGACATAAAGAACTGATAGCTGAAGTAAGAAATGCTGGCGCAAGAATATACCTAATAGGTGATGGAGACGTTTCTGCGGCAATTGCGACGACTATGCCAGAGACTGGAATTGATCTTATGCTAGGTGTGGGAGGTGCTCCAGAAGGTGTTATTGCAGCGGCAGCTATGAGATGTATCAAAGGCGATTTTCAAGGTATGTTAGTGCCTAGAAACGATGAAGATATTGCCAGAGCAGCTAGAATGGGAATTCCAGATATCAATAAGATTTACTCTATCGAAGAATTGGCCAAAGGCGATGTAATGTTTGTCGCTACAGGTGTAACAGATGGGAGTTTACTCAAAGGGGTGAAATTCAAGCCTTGGGGAGCTACGACACATTCTATATCTATGAGATCTGCCTCAGGTACGGTTAGACATATACATGCGGAACATCACTTTGATAGAAAGCCGGTATACTAAAAAAAAATAGGATACAGTTTTAAATAGAAAGACTTAAAGTTGAAATATGAATTCAATTTTAAGTCTTTTTTTATACCTGCTTTTTCGTCAGTAGACAATTTCTTTAGCTCAAGGTGACGTAATAGAATCAGGCGAAATTATTTATGCCAATGGGAAAGACGAATTATTGTTTTCTTTCGCTGGTGATTGTAGTGTAGAGATAAAGTTAACCCAACTCAATGATTGCGTAATTTGTCCATCTTACTCAAAGTAATATTCCCACAGATAACCAGTCCAAGCAAAACATAAGACTGGGTTGTGATTCAGGATGGTCATTTTAACTTATTAATCTGAAATCAGTCTACGAGGGAGGACTTGAGAAATAAGAATGTAGAATTGAAAGGTATGTTGAATAATTGAACGGCATCTCTTTACCGCAACCGATACATCTGATCATCTAGAGAATACTTTCCAGACCCATTAAAGTATATCGCAAGAAACCCGATAAGATACAACATCGCTGGTTCTTTGCTCCCTCCTTTGGCACCGTGCATAAACCAAGCGTCTCCGCCATGAATATAAAATGCGGCAATGATCATAGTCAATATACATGGTACCGTAAAAGCTTTTGTTTTATATCCAATAATAATAAATATACAGGCAAAAAACTCAGCAAATACAGCCAGATAAAGACTTATTGTTGGCGATAGTCCCATTACAGAGGCAAATTTGATTTCACCACCTTCAAGTAACTTTAGGAGTTTACTGTAACCATGGCCGCATAGCATGTAACCGCCGATACCTACTCTGAGTATCAATGCGGCAATATCCGGGTAATTCGTAGGCATAAATTTGGATTTTTACTAGCCACCGCAAGCACTGCGTAATTCATCTATTTGAGAATCCCATAGATCTTGGATTTCTTTCTCTTCACCTTTGTCACAGAAATCAGTTATTTCTAAGATAGTTTGTCTTGTCAATTTAGACTTATACATTCTGAATTCGTAATAGTCATTAGAGACATCTGTGTCTAATCTTTCAAATCTGACTCTTTCTTCCTCAAGATCATCAATAAGCTCTGCTTTTTCTTCTGATCCATCCCACGAGAATGTATATACATCTCCAGTGATATCTACGCCATCAGCGTACCATCGTACCAAATTTTCTGGAAGTGTAAGGAACTGATATATGATACCAGGTGATGCTTTGAAAATATATTCTATATCTACTCTATTTCTACTCATTCTATATTATCTGTTTAATTTATGGTTGTTCTAGCTCTTTTTAGCTTGAAGCGTCATAATAGTCTTTTTATTTGTGTAAAACAAAGATTTATTTTCGATAAAAATAACTTTCGGCACTTTAATTGTTTATTAACTACTTTTCATCGTTAACTATCTGCTTTCCATATCTTGCGTATTGTCTCAGATAGTTATACTTTTGAATTTCTGAAATCACCCGATAATAATATTAAAACTTAATAGATGAGGCAATTAAAGATAACGAAATCAATTACCAACCGTGAAAGCCAATCTTTAGAAAAGTATCTACAAGAAATAGGCAAGGTTGACCTCCTTACCCCAGAAGAAGAAGTCGACTTAGCCAAAAGGATAAAAGAAGGCGATCAAGAAGCCCTAGAAAAACTAACTAAGGCCAACTTAAGATTCGTTGTATCTGTAGCCAAACAATACCAAAATCAAGGTTTATCTCTTTCAGATCTTATAAACGAGGGTAATCTCGGACTTATTAAGGCTGCTCAGAGATTTGATGAAACTAGAGGTTTCAAGTTCATCTCTTACGCTGTATGGTGGATAAGACAGTCTATTTTACAGGCTTTAGCTGAACAATCACGTATTGTAAGATTACCGCTTAACAAGGTTGGTAGCTTGAATAAGATAAATAGAGCATTCTCTGAACTAGAACAAGAGTATGAAAGAGAACCATCTTCTTCTGAGTTAGCAGAATTGCTAGAAATCACATCTGATGAGGTAGAAACAACTCTAGGCGTTGCCGCAAGACACGTATCTATGGATGCCCCATTTGTTGATGGAGAAGATAATTCACTACTAGATGTACTTGAAAATATAGGTACTCCGGGTACTGATTCTAAGTTAGAATATGGTGAATCTCTGAGAAGAGAAATAGAAAGATCACTTAATACATTGACAGAAAGACAGTGTGATGTTATCAAATTATATTTTGGTTTAGGAATAGAACATCCTATGTCATTGGAAGATATTGGTGATAGATTTGGCCTAACAAGAGAAAGAGTTAGACAAATAAAAGACAAAGCGATAAATAAATTGAGATCTGCATCTAGAAGTAAATTGCTAAAGCAATACTTGGGATAAGAGCTCTACATAAGATATATTACAAAATGGAGAAGTTATGAAAATAGCTTCTCCATTTTTTTGTTGTTAGCAGGTGAACTATATAGAATCTCTCCACTTCGGTCGAGATGAAAAAGCTGAGATAATTACTTCCTTCCGATGGATGTAGTTATGTCTATCCAGTCGCAAAGGTATTCTATGAGCGGAGCTTGTTGTACTTATCTGGACAATCATTATATTGCTTTTCATGTCGACCGACGCAGGAGTGGAGGCCTCTCCAGTCTCGTTTATTGCTACTTTAAGTTTTTAAAAACTCAATTATTACTTTCAATAAAATTCAAGTTTAGAGAACGTAAGATTCTCGATACGAGACGGAGGATCTCTCCACTTCGGTCGAGATGAAAAGCTGAGGTAATTACTTCCTTCCGATGTGATCTGGTATGTAGTTATGTCTTTCTACCCAGTGGTTGAGATATTCTATGAGCGGAGCTTGTTATATTAATCTTATTTGGACAGTCATTTATATTGCTTTTCATGTCGACCGACGGAGGAGTGGAGATAACTCTAGTCTCGTATATTGCACTTTAAGTTTTTTGAAAATTCATTTATTACTTTCAATAA
>JALZVB010000382.1 GCA_023300835.1 Saprospiraceae bacterium
GGAAT
Source organism: Saprospiraceae bacterium (assembly GCA_023300835.1). Lineage (GTDB taxonomy): Bacteria > Bacteroidota > Bacteroidia > Chitinophagales > Saprospiraceae > RFSX01. The sequence goes on from JALZVB010000382.1 coordinate 6, forward strand.
CTCCTGTGCTGATATTGTAAAATCTTCAAGAGTCAGATCATACGATGTCCCAGCCACTTCAATAGAAATGCCATTGTTGTTTTCGATGGCAGTAATTTCTTCTTCTCCATAAGTAGAAATGATTGCAGCTGCGGCTTTCATATTAGGCCCTAGTTTTTTACCTAATGTTTTGAAGTTAGGTTTGATTTTCTTTTTGATGACACCACTGGCATCTTTGATGTATTCTATTTCTTTCACATTTACCTCAGCGAGAATTAAGTCTTCTACAGCTTTTACTTGAGTTGCAAATTTCTCATCTAGAATAGGTAATAAGATCTTATTAAGTGGTTGTCTTACTCTTAATGTTCCTTTCTTTCTTAATGACAATACAAGTGAACAGATTCTTTGGGCATATGCCATACGTTGCTCTAGGTCTTTGTCTACAGCATTTTCTTGTACTTCTGGATATAGTGTAAGGTGCACAGAATCTGTATCCATCTGACTACTTACATTATTGAGATTCCTGAATAACCAATCCGCAAAGAACGGTGCTATCGGAGCCATAAGTTGAGTTACCGTTTTCAAGCAAGTATATAGTGTCTGATAAGCGGCAATCTTATCTTCAGAATATTCACCTTTCCAGAATCTTCTTCTACATAATCTAACGTACCAGTTACTAAGATGTCCATCTACAAATTCTTGAATTTTTCTAGCTGCTCTTGTGGGTTCGTACTCAGAATAATCAACCTCTACTTCTTTGATAAGTGAGTTGAGTAATGAGATTATCCATCGGTCTATTTCTGTACGTTGTGCTAGTGGTATTTCTTTTTCGGCAAACGTAAACGAATCTATATTTGCGTAAAGCGCAAAGAAAGAATAAGTGTTGTAAAGTGTTCCAAAAAACTTACGTTTCACTTCTGCAATACCAGCCTCATCAAACTTGAGATTATCCCATGGATTGGCATTGGCCATCATGTACCACCTTGTGGCATCAGCGCCATATTTGTTCAATGTTTCAAATGGATCGACGCCGTTACCGAGTCTCTTCGACATTTTAGCCCCTTTCTTATCTAGAACAAGACCATTAGAAACAACATTTTTATATGATATTTTATCAAACACCATTGTAGATATCGCATGTAATGTATAGAACCATCCTCTCGTCTGATCTACCCCTTCAGCAATAAAATCAGCTGGGAAGTTGCGTTCAAATAATTCTTTGTTTTCAAAGGGATAATGCCATTGTGCATATGGCATCGCTCCTGAATCAAACCATACATCTATAAGATCTGGCTCTCTTTCCATAGGTCTTCCGTCCGAACTTACTAATGTTACAGTATCGATATAAGGCTTATGTAAATCATGCGGTACTTCTTGAGATAGGCCTAGCGCTTTATTGGCTTTATTTACTTCTTCTGTTAATTGGGCTATAGACCCAATACATATTTCTTCTGAGTTGTCTTTGGTTCTCCAGATAGGCAATGGAATTCCCCAGAAACGAGATCTTGATAAGTTCCAATCCAATAAATTCTCCAACCATCCCTGGAAACGACCCGTACCTGTATGAGCAGGTTTCCAGTTGATTGTTTTATTGAGATCCGCCATTCTTTCTCTGACTTTGGATGCTTTTACAAACCAACTGTCTAATGGGTAATATAGAATAGGCTTGTCTGTTCTCCAACAGTGTGGGTAACTGTGGACATATTTTTCGACTTTGAAAGCCAAATTTTCTTTCTTCAATTTAACAGCGATACGTAAGTCAGTGGATTCAAATCCATCTGCCTTTTGCTCAGCGTCAGAGTAGTATTCTGCTCTTACATAATCACCTGCAAAGTCTGTTACTTCTTCTACAAATTTTCCTTGATGATCTACGAGTGGCATGTGTTCTTTTCCACGTTTGACCAAGATAGAAGGAACATCATTCTGCATACATACGCGATAATCATCTGATCCGAATACAGAAGCCGTATGTACGATTCCTGTACCATCTTCAGTAGATACAAAGTCACCTAGTATAGCTCTGAATGCATCACCACTTTCTGGTTGCACATAAGACATAAGCTGCTCATAATGGATGCCTTCTAGCGTCTTACCTTTAGTCGTTGTAATAACTTTCCAAGGCATGATCTTACCCTTAGGATCATAATCCTCTAAAGCGATTTCTTTGCCTTCTTCTTTAAAGTATTTGCCAATAAGGTCTGTAGCTATGATTACCGTGATAGGTAATTTGGTATATGTGTTATACGTCTGTACGACAGCGTATTCTATTTTGGCACCTAGAGCCACGGCACAGTTAGAAGGTAGTGTCCATGGTGTTGTTGTCCAAGCTAGAAAGTAAACATCATTAGGATGACCTTCATATAGAAAGGCTGACTTCTCGTCTTTTGTAATCTTGAACTGAGCCGTTACAGATAGATCTTTAATATCCTTGTAACAACCTGGCATATTCAACTCATGCGAGCTGAGTCCTGTTCCTGCCGCAGGTGAGTAGGGTTGTACGGTGTACCCCTTATACATGAGGTCTTTGTTATATAATTGGCTCAATAGCCACCATACAGATTCTATATAATTATTATCAAATGTGATATATGGATTATCGAGATCTACCCAATATCCCATCTTACGCGTAATATCATCCCATTGATCTTTGAACTGCATTACCGTCTTACGGCACTCTGCATTGTATTGTTCAACAGTAACTTTGGTCCCGATATCCTCTTTAGTGATTCCTAAGTTCTTTTCTACGTTGAGTTCTATCGGTAATCCATGGGTATCCCATCCACCTTTACGTTCTACACGTTTGCCTTTCATTGTATGGAACCTGCAGAAGAGATCCTTGACAGTACGGGCCATAACGTGGTGAATACCAGGCTTACCATTGGCTGATGGCGGGCCTTCATAGAATACAAACGGGTTATCTTTAGGACGTTCCTCGATACTTTTTTTAAACACTTTATGCTCTTCCCAGAAAGCCAGTATTTCTTTATCTATCTCTGGAAGGTTGAGTCCTTTGTATTCTTGATATTTAGCCATTGTATATAGTTATATTGTAGTGCAGGTGCAAAATTAAAAAAACCTACTGTCTCAGGGTGATATAGACAGTTGTATAGCTATATATTATGATTATTTGTTATCTGAGGTGTGGAGATTGTTGCTCAGGTCATAGTAATCGTTATCAAATACGTCTCATAAGTTAGTTTCAATTACCGTTTTCCTTATCACAATGTTGTTTTTGTAGTTAACAATAAGAATATTGTTAAAATTATTTGACAATAAAATCATTGTTAAGTATATTTGACAACAGAATCATTGTTAAATAAAAGCAACTCATATGGATTGGATACATCCTAAACTCATAATCGGTAATAAAGCCACAGGTGAATACTACTTCAGAAGACCTCAAATAGAGGATGATATTATTGCTGAAATTGAAAAAGGTAATCATGTTCTAATCGCAGCGCCACGAAGAGTCGGTAAGACTTCTGTTCTTGAATATTTGAGCAAAAACTTTAGACCTAATTGGAAATGTATAAATAAGAATATACAAGGGATAGATCAAGAACGGGAATTGTATAAGCGTATCTACGAATTTATACTTACCTGCTTAAAGAGCGACCAAAAATTATGGCAGCAAACACAAGTCCTATTCAAAGGTAAAAAAGTAACCGAGATCAGCACTCAAGGTATAAAACTTGGAGACGCAGAACTGGATTTCATCTCAGAAATTGACAAAGTGATAGTTGCTATACCCAGTGATATTAAAGTCATTCTTTTCCTAGATGAATTGCCAGAAATATTACATCAACTAAATAAAAAAGGTCAAAAAGATGAAGCTAATCGTATTCTCAAAAACTTGAGAAGATGGCGTCAAGGACCTGAGTTTAAATCTCTTTGCATGGTTGTTACTGGATCAATAGGATTACATCATATAGTAGCTAGTATTAATGGAAGAACTACGGATAACAACGATTATGCGCTTATTGATTTTGAGGCATTGAATTATGACCAAGGCTTTGAATTTATTGAGTATGTCACAGGAGAAGCAACTGTCAAGTACAGTCCTAAACTGAAACTCTATCTTCTTGATAAGATCAATTATAAAATTCCTTACTTCATCAACTTGCTCATTAATGAAGTCAATAAACGGGCAATGAAACTCGGATCGCCTGATATATGTGAAAATGATATTGATCTAGCATTTGATAAAATTGTAAAAGAAAGCAAACACTTTAATGACTGGAAGAAAAGACTGTTTGAATATTTCGGTAAGTCGGATGCGGTTTTCATGAACGAAGCCCTTACGCTGATGGCTCATTATGGAAAACTCAACAAAAGACTAGCTTTTGACCTTGCTGTAAAACATGACAAAACAGTCAATTATATGGAGCTTATGAATATCCTTGTAGATGATGGATATACGGTCGAGAACATGGATGGCTATGTATTCAGATCTCCTTTTTTACAATCCTTTTGGTTAAAAGACAATCCTATTATAAATGAATAATCAGCCAGATAAATACGTAGAGCAATTGAGACTGTATCAATCAGCTAATACAGATGCTGAGTCGGTAAAGTCAAGTTTTGTTATAAGGATAGAAGAATATAAACTTATCATAGAAACGCTAAAGCGAAAGAAAGTAAAGAGCGCCTTTCAACATGAGCTTATTCTAGGAAGAAGAGGGAGTGGTAAGTCTACCTTGCTTAGAAGAATAGAAATAGATATTAAAGAAGATCAAGGATTAAGTAAGCAATATTTTCCCATCTTATTTGCAGAAGAGCAGGCGACTATTTATCGCCTTTCTGATCTTTGGTACGAGACCTTAAAGGAATTATCATTATTCCTAAATAGGAAATTAGAACTACTTTCTTTCAGCCAATTCAATGAAGAAAAAAAATATGCTAGGTACCTATTTGAAGAAATAACTAAAGTCACAAAGGAATCAGAAGTATATCCTGTATTACTGTTGGATAATTTTGATAAAATAATAACAAGTCTGGGAGAGAATACTAACCTACTGCGAGAACAACTTCTAAATTATGATTGTGTCAAAATCATAGGGGCAAGTACAAGAATGGACGAACATTTTTGGGGTTACAAAGTGCCTTTCTATAACTATTTCAGAATACATAATCTGGGTGCACTATCTATTGAGGAAATAGATAGACTCTTTAATCTCTGGTCAGATTTGATGGGTATTCCGTTATTGAAAAATTATGTTGCTAACTATAAAGGGAAGATAAAAGCCATCAGAATCTTGACAGATGGACTGCCGAGAACATTACAATTTTTTATTAGAATTCTGATTTCTAAAGATGTACAATATGGCTTTGATTACATCAAGATGATTATGGATCAAGTCACGCCTATTTATCAAGAGAGATTAAACAACCTAACTCCACCACAGCGAAAGATATTTGCAGAGATGGCATTTATCTGGGAGAGCTGTGGTACAAAATCACTCGTAGATGCTTGTAGAATGGAGAGCAAAGTTATCTCTGCCCAACTCAATCAACTTATAAGTTATGGTTTTGTAGAAAAAATAGAAACAGGCAAGAAGAATCACCTATATAGAATCTCTGAACGATTTTTTAATATGTGGTATATCGTTACCCAGGGCAATCCAACTCAGAAAAGAAAAGCTAGATATCTAACCTTGTTTCTGGAGAACTGGTATGATGGAAGAGAATTAGAGAATCTTGCTACAGAACATTTGAATGTTCTTGCTGAGGGTACGATACCGTATAAGAAAGCGGCATTGTTGTCAATAGGGTTGAGTCAATCGAAATATATAGGTTTATACATGAGAGATAGGTTGATTGAGAGTACTATGTCTTTACTTGATTCAGAGAGCATGGCTGATATGCCTATAAAGAGTCAACAGATATTAAACGAAGTAAACATTGCTATAGACAATGGAAAATTTAAATTAGCAATTTCGATATTAAATGAAATTGAGAACGAAGCTGATGGCATTAAATTCGATTTACTAGGAATCTGTTATTCGGAGCTAGGGTTATTTGAAGAAGCAGGAACTGTTTTTCTTAAGGCAAAAGATATTGGCAACATCAATTCCAAATATAACCTTGCTTATTTTTATCAAAAACAAGGTGAATTAGAAAAAGCTGAACCTTTATACATTGAATTGCTTGATAACAAAGAATTCGACATATGGAATAATCTTGCTTTACTTTATAAAGATCAAAACAAACTTGAAGAAGCAGAATCTGCTTTTAAAAAAGCAATTAAATCCGGAAGCACAAAAGCAATGTCTAATCTCCCTATTCTTTACGAGGATCAAGGTGAAATGGATAAGGCAGAATATTTTTACCTAGAGGCGGCTATGAATATACATGATGTTAATGCAATGTATAATCTTGCCCTGATTTATAAGAATCAGGGGAAACTGGAAGAGTCGGAGTCATATTATTTAATGGCTATTAATAAAGGTCATGCCAATTCTTTAACCAACCTCATACTTGATTACTTTATATTGAATGATAAGCAGAAAGCCTTAAAATTGATTAATAAAACTTCTATAGAACTAGATGATAAAATTGCATTCGTGACTGATGTCTGGCTCAACAATTTTGAAAACATTGAAGCTAGATTAAAGGTTATAATATCGAAAAATGATTATGGTCATGTCAGTGCCATAATAAAAGCTCTTCTTTGTTTACATCAAAAAAACCTAGTCTTCAAGCAGTTCAATGACCCAGAGTTGGGCCAAAAACTCCAAGATGATCATATCATTATATATTATGCAACACTATTACTAACTGAAAATGACGAAAAACTTCTAGAGCTACGGATTCCAGAGGAAATAAAAGAAACGGTTTATGAGTTTATAAAAGAAGTTGAAGAGAAAATAGAATTCTATAATCAAAATTGATGGACTACCCATTATAATGCTTCATCAACTTAAAGTGATGCTCCCCATGAAAAGCTGTAAAATATACAAACTCTCTAAAGCTCATTTTACCGACCAAGGGATGCGGAAGAACATACTTGGAAAGTTGTGCCTCAGATGACTTCTTGATAAAATGTTGCATCGTTTCTTTCTCTTCTATGAACCACTTGATGATGCGGTCTTTACCTGCTTCTGTTACGCCTTCTGTAGTAAGGTGCTTGGGTGATTTAACATTAGATTCTTTTAGTTTATTCAGATATATTTCTGTTGATTCCTCATACGTTCGTTCATCTCGTTTGTTGACTCCGAATTTCCATCGTAATACTAGTTTAGGAATTTTCATGCCTTTATTTACGGCTCGTGTTGTTTTTCTTAGATGTTCTAAGTGTTCTCCGTTGCTCCATTTTTCAGTTGTTTTCTGTATGCTGAAACTCCCTTCTGGTTGTGTAGCTAACCAGTCTGTTATCGGGTCTAGTTTGTCGTCAAGGAGTTGTGATAGTTGTTGTTTGTTCATGATTATTTGAGTTATAAAGCCATTACAAGATAGTTGCCATTTCCAGTTCGAACCGGTTAGCCTCTTCGTTAGCAGAAGACATTTAAACTTACAATACCTCCTTTTCTTCATAATCAATCCTTTCCCGATAAGGGCTAAAAGGAATCTTGAGAATAGCCCATATGTTTTTAATCTCTTTTTCTTCCATTATGGTGTCGACACCATAGATTAATTTGTCGTTATCTACGACGGTATATGTGCGGAAGAGTCTATCCCAAAAAGAGAAAATATTGCCGTAGTTGAGGTCAGAATAAGGCATACGGTAATGGTGATGTACATGATGCATGTTAGGCGTACATATGATACAAACCAGAATTTTGTCTAGCCATTTGGGTAGAGCTATATTAGAGTGATTGAATTGACTGAGGACTACAGACATGCTCTGATATAGAAACACAAGCCACATAGGAGCACCTACAATAAAAGTCGCTAGTATAGTAAATAAGAATCTGATGATGCTTTCGCCGGGGTGATGTCTATTAGCCGATGTTGTGTCTATGTGTTGATCTGTATGATGGACAATATGGAACTTCCACATCCATGTAACATGATGTTGAACCCAATGCGCGACATAAGCTCCTAGAAGGTCCATAAGCATAAGCCCTAAGATAAACTGTACAATGAGAGGACATTCTATCCATTGCAGTATCCCGAAATTGTTTCCCACAACCCAGTCACTTGTCTTGATAAGTGCAAATGCGAGAACAAAATTGACAATGATAGTAGTAAGCGTAAAGAATATATTGACGCCAGCATGTTTTATTCTGCCATAATTGAGATTCATAAGTGGAACGGCACTCTCTATAAGGGAGAACAGTGTAAGACCTCCGACAAGAATCATGGTTCTATGCGCAGATGTGATATGCGTAAAAAAATCTATAAGAGCTGTGATCATTGGCTACTATGGTATTTGTAACCCTAAAATAAGTAATTATTATCGCCATTTAGTTGTCTATGAAACGAGACTGATAATTATAACCGATTGATAACCGTATTAATACCTCATGGCTTGTTACATATAATAATATCTTAGCAGTACAATCACAGAGTTTTGCTATTTAAAAATATCGTAGGTCAATCAGAAACAAAAGCTTACTTCTCCAAGATCGTTAGAGAAGCTAAGGTGCCACATGCTATCTTGCTCACTGGAGGAGAAGGATATGGCAAATTACCCCTTGCTTTAGGTCTAGCGACATTGCTACAGTGTACAGACAGACAAGATGATAGAGCCTGTGGAGAATGCAGTTCTTGTAGAAAAGCTATTCAGAACATTCACCCTGATATCCACTATGCTTTTCCAGTTATCAAGTTGGATAAGAAAGTACGGGCAGAAACGACGAGTAAAGATTTCTTAAAACAATGGAGAACATTTATCGCTAATAATGCGGTAGGTAACATCAGTGATTGGTTAGCACATCTAGGAGCGACAGATAAGCAGGCTAACATAAATGTTGCAGAATGTAATTACATATCTAAGAATCTAGGGCTCAAAACTTATGAGGGTGGATTCAAGGTACAGATTATCTGGTATGCTGATTTATTGGGGAAAGAAGGTAATCGATTACTCAAATTGATAGAAGAACCTACTCCGGATACCATAATTATATTGATCTGTCATAATAGAAACGCCTTGCTCAATACGCTATTATCAAGATGTCAGATCGTAAGTGTGCCACCTCTAGAGGACGAAGATATTCATGCCTTTATTAAAGAAAACTTTGGTCTATCACCTCAAGATCAGAAGGAATTGGCTTTTCTATCGAGTGGTAACATACGTAAAGCCAGTGTTTTAGGTCAGCAATCAGAGCTTAATTACTCAGAAGAGCTACTCAATTGGTTACGTATAAGTTATAAGTCAGATCCTGAAGATATCAAGCAGTTTATTGACTTTATGTCTAAACAAGGGAGGCAGTATATAGTTAATTTTCTCGAATATGGTCTTCATTTCTTCAGAGAATACCTTTTGGGTATAAATATTTCGCAATTAGAGCCTCTGAGACTTACACAGGCTGAGAAAAGTGTGGTAAAGAAAATGTCAAAGATTATTGATCAATCGAAAACCATGGATATAGAGCAGCTTTTCAGTATCTCTATGGTCGAGATAAATAGGAATTTATCTACCAAAATCCTACTTATGCACATGACCATGAAAATTAATAACATATTACGGTCAGAAGTCAATAACTTTGTTGCACAATAAACAGAGTACATTAAGTTGTTGTTCTGTTATAAATACGCTGTTATAAGGGTTCATTAGTCCGTGAATTGGGTTATAAACTGTCTATTTGAGACAGTATTACTTAGAAATGATCTAGGATATGGATCATAAATTCATGTAAAACGTTAAATGAACAAGCAGTGTTTACATTGATTAGGCGCTTTTTAGCAATTAGGGCCTGATTTCATTACTCAACATAAATATTATTTGAAATGGGATGTACGAGCTGTTCTACTACTAAAAATGGCGTTCCACAGGGATGTGGAGACAAAGGAAGTTGTTCAAGTGGGAGTTGCAATAAGAAAAATTCATACGATTGGTTATCTACCCAAGATATAAATGATCCTACGGCCTATAATCTGGTAGAAGTATCATTTAAGAAAGGAAATAGAAAAGCATTCTATGTCAATCCTGATTATAGTCAAGCTATTACGGGAGATATGGTCGTTGTTGAGTCTACTTCTGGCCACGATGTCGGTAGAATAGGCTTGTCTGGCGAGTTGGTTAGACTTCAGATGAAGAAAAAGAAAGTCAAAGAAGCTACTGTTCTACATAAAGTAGTAAGAATAGCCAATTTCAGAGACCTAGAAATTCTAAAAGAAGCCAGAGCCCAAGAAAAACATGCGCTTGTAAGATCTAGAGCGATAACAAGGACGCTAGACATCGATATGAAAGTAGGTGATGTAGAGTACCAAGGAGATAAACGTAAAGCAACTTTTTACTATACTGCAGAGGGTAGGGTAGATTTTAGAGAGTTGGTCAGGATGTATGCTAAGGAATTCCGAGTTAAAATAGAAATGAAGCAAATAGGTTCTAGACAAGAATCTGCTATAATAGGTGGACTAGGAACTTGTGGTAGAGAGTTATGTTGCTCTACTTGGAAATCAGATTTTGAGACAGTAACAACAACTGCAGCGAGATACCAGAACCTTGCCATCAATCAAACAAAATTAACAGGTCAATGTGGAAGGCTAAAGTGCTGTCTTAATTATGAGCTAGATGCTTATATGGATGCACTTGGTGATTTTCCAAAGAAAG
>JALZVB010000383.1 GCA_023300835.1 Saprospiraceae bacterium
GCAGAAACAAAAGGCACTTCCACTTCTTCACTATATTCACATCCTGATGAGTCAGTAATAATGACCACATATTCTCCAGTAGCCAACATATCAAAAATAGGTGAATCTTGAAAAGTTAGCCCGCCATCAATACTGTATGAATATGGAATAGACCCAGCCATCCCTGTTATAATAATAGTACCTGAATTAGAACCATTATCAGGAATTATTTCTAATTCAGCTGATAATTGACAGCCATTATCAGTGCCACAAAATGCACTTCTCTCAGAAAATCCAAACCTCCCATCATCTTCAACAACAGGTAAACCCAGATTAGAGACGATACTATAATTCCCATTTCCAAAACCGCAGCATATGCCATCAAAGGCATCATCAACAATCAAAAATTCATAACAACTATCTGGAGAAATACAAACATCCGTTTGAAATAAATTTGCTATTAAATCATAAGGGCCATCAGATGCAATAATCTGCTCAGATACTACATTTGTCAATTCCCATGTAGTCTCCTCTGGAAAATCATCTGTCAGTACATTAATTACAAACGGTAGTAAGCTATTATCGAAATCTATTGAAATAGTAACATCATTGTCTATAGGATTTTCATCAACATTCTGATTAACTATATTACAATTAAGCCTTACCATATTGATACCTACTTGCGTTAACAACACCTCGTGTGAGATATCAATAGACTCATTATACGGTAAATTACCAGTCCAAAATATTGTATCCGCAATAACACCATTTGTATAAACTTCAACCTCCAAAGAAGTAATCTCATCCACTCCTTGGTTATTAATAGTTAAATTAAAAGGTGCATTTTCAGAACATAATCTATTTACATCCTCTGAAGTTAAGACAACATCTCGTTCCCAGCTATGCTTGAGTAATAACTGATCTCTATTATTAAAATCATTAGTATCCTCTTCGTGAATGACAAAAGCATCAATAAGATAATCTTTTCTTTCACTGAAATCTAACAAAGCATCAAACGTGACTGTGATCTTTTCTCCTGGCTCCAATGCCGTGGATATTAAGCTGTCTTGTACAAAGGTGCCATCAACTGAAAACCCTACTGTATATGTTGACAAAGGAACCAATCCCTCATTAGAAACGTCAACGGTAACTTGTTCAGTAGTTGTAAGATTTGCTGCAGGTGATTGATTTAATATAGCTGATAAAGCCAGATCAGAAGTATCTCTCCTAATCTCAAAGGCTACAATTCTAGTTGTAGATCCAGCATCAGTATCAGCTGCATATTCTGTTGTATACCAGAAAGTAGAACCATCGACAGGATCAACTGACATCTGTGCATAATCTCCAAATCTTGTAAATGATCTTATAGGCTGAACACCATCTACAACGTTATACTCTTCTACGGTCATTTCGCCTAAAGGATCTGACTCAAGCCTTCCTGTAAATCTTACACCTACATAAGAGTCCTCACTAGATATATTGTAAGCCAATCCAATATTACCCATGTCATCCTGAGCGATAGATGGCATATATCTATCTTTGCCATCTTCTGGCGCATAAGTACCTTCTTGATAAATAGTCCATTCTTGCCCAGGTGTTTTTCTTAATTCCATCCATCTTATTCCTGATAGATTTTCTCCAGCAGTAGCATCTGTAATAAACGTCAGGACTATAGACTCATATCCATCCAAGCTTCTATACTTAGGTACATTCATTATTACTTCAGGTATCGCATCTAATGCTTGTCCATCTAACTGTGGCACACAAGGAAACGGACCACCTGTTGTTATAGAACATGGATAACTATCATAAGGCGTTGTTGTTAATCTAATTAATTCAGCTGAAGTGTTCTCCGGCACTTGCCAATCAATATCAAATCTATAAACATCAATAGCATCTTCTAGTACCTCTCCCCAAGAAGAATCATTAAGTTTGACAATCATAGGTCTTGGATCTGTCGGTGCTTCCATTCCATCTACATCTATAGGTGTAGAAACAAAAAATCCAGCTTCTGTCTCATTACTTGGTAATTCTACACGTTGCATAGTTGCTATTGGATCTCCATTAATAAGTGCATTCTTATCAATGAAATATTGAAACAACGTATTACTAGGGTCTTCATTAGTTGTAACCACTAGTACATCAGGCCATATTCCATACTTAGGATAATCCGGAAATTCTGGAGTAGAAAATGAATATGCAAAATAACTACCTAATGGATCACTTGTCGTAGAAACAGCAATCAAGAGATTACTGGGATCCGTAAATTCTGTAATAAACCATCTATTATGTGTTTGATCAAAAAGTACAATGGGATCTCCCTCAGAAGTTACATCCAAATCTAGCCATAAATCAGCCATTTCAAATTGGTGTACTAAGTCACCTGTCTTGTCAAAAACACCTACCTCTGTAGCATTGACCGCTTGCACATAATAATCGAGTCCTACATCTCCCGTAGGATCATGTGGTGAACCAAATTGAAACAAGCCATCAATATTTACTTTGGGTATTATACTCAACACTTTTGAACTGGGTTGTGATTGTCTTACAGGATCTACTTGGTGCTCTAGTTCAGGAATTTTAGCATTTGAAACGCCTCTTCTATTCTTGAATTCCTTTGGTCGTATACGATTCCTTTTGAACACCTTCTCTTTAGTCTTATCTATTGTCACTCGAGGTTCTATCTCAATCGCTGGTCGACTCTCTCCTCTGAAAATAGCTTGCGTTGAAGAGACAATAGGTTTAACTGTTTTTACTTCTTGCCCTATAGAGCTAGTAGCTGCTAAAACAATAACAATAAGTGTAAATAAAAAGCGGCTCATATTATTTTTTGATAGGTGATGTTGTGGACATTTTTATACTAGTAGCGTTCGATGGTTTGTTTAGTGTTGCCTTAGAATCAGTTACAGAAGCTGATATTACAAGAGAATCATTATTCAGCAATTGCAATATAGTTTGTTCTCCCTTCGAATTAACCTTGAATTGACAAATAAACTTTTCTTGACTGCGACTTACTGGTCTTAAGTTCATAAGGCCATAGGGCTTATAATACGCTTGAAATTTATCTGAGTTTGAACCTTTTTTCAACGTAACATTAAACATTGTTATGTCAGTTTCTACATTAGATGCATTCCGATTACAGGCAAGTAATAAAGCTACTATAAAAAAGAAGCTTACAATAAATTTAACCATAACGTAATTTACGCAATTGATTGAGAATTAAATAAGATTCATTAGAAAAATTAGAAAGCAATAAACAAGCTTGTTATAGCAAAAACAAGACATTATCCCACTACTTTTTCAAGTAGTCATATTTTAATTTAAAATGAACTTGTTTGGGACAAGACCAAAAACGCAGGCATAACCATAGTTATAACGAGTACTTTCAAGACAGAGATAGACTAAGTATAGGTGACATTCTGAAACGCAAATAATATTACACAATAGAAGATTAAATAATTACGACAAACAACTACCAGTTTTCAGAAAAACATTTAACCTGACTTAGTCAACCATGGAATAGAAGAGTAAATTACCATGAAGGCAATACAAAACACTTTGACTTAAATAATAAGAACTACTTTTCCAATACAGCCATAATTATACGACGTATACCTTCTTCCAATCTGGGTTTGGCGCAAGCAAGATTAAGCCGAATAGAACCTTGCGCATTTGCTACAAACATATCGCCACCTTCTAATAATACGCCAGCATTACGAGCAAAGAATAAAGTCAGATTCTCTTGACTAGGGAAATAATATTTAACATTTACCCAAGCAAAGTAGGTGGCATCAGGAATAATAAATTCTGCCTGGGGCAAATGTAGATCCAATTGTTCTTTAACGTACTTAAAATTATCATCCAAATAGTCAGTCAACTCTGCTAACCATGAATGACCCTCGGTATATGCGGCTTGTGCGGCTACAATACTCAGCGGATTTTCTATGGGCAGATAATTTTCACTATATCTTTTTCGCAACGCATCATTAGGAATGATGAGATTAGCAAACAAATTGCCAGCGAGATTAAAAGTCTTACTTGGCGCCATACAAGTAATTATCTGATCTGAATCAGGAAAAAGCTTTGCCATCGGCATAAACGAACAATCACTTCTGAGCAAGTCGCAATGAATTTCATC